>ONNL01000141.1 GCA_900319195.1 uncultured Ruminococcus sp.
AATACGAGAGTACCCGTCTGGATATTCCATGCCGCCTGAAACGCGAAGATGATGAGAGTCATGAGGGCAGGCTTCTGATTCGGCATAACTATCTGCCAGCATATCCTGAAAAGGCCTGCACCGTCCACCTTTGCCGCTTCTATCATTGCGTCGGGCACCTGTCCTATCGACTGCCTCATGAGGAAGAGTCCCATAGGTGAAGCTATCGACGGGAGTATCAGTGCGAGCGGATTGTCAATGAGTCCGAGCTTTGCCATAACGATATACTGCATGATATAGATGACATTGCTCTGATAGAGGAGCGAGATGACGATAATGCTGTTTATCGCCTTGCTGCCGGGGAATTTGCACTTTGCGAGCACGAATGCCGCCATTGAAGCAAAAATGCACTGGAGCACGGTGACTGATACCGTAACAGCAACGCTGTTGAATACGTATCTTGAAAACGGTACTCTGTTCTGATTCAGCTCAGCAAACATATCGCTGAAGTTGTCGAGCGTCGGTCTTATCGCATAGAGCTTCGGAGGGAAGATAAACAGCTCCTCAACGGGCTTTATCGACATTACCACAGTGAGATATATCGGCAGCACCATAAAAAGTCCGCACACCGTAAGGAAGATGAATATCCCGACCGTGCCGCCTATTTTCTTTCCTGCCTGCTTGTTTGAAGCCTTTAGCTTCATTGTATTTGTCTGTGCCATTGCCGTGCCCTCCTTAGTCCATATACTTGCTCAGCAGCTTGCTGATGAGCCTGTTGCAGAGGTACATAGCAACGAACAATACCATACATATTGCCGAAGCATAGCCCATTTCGTATCTTACCCAGCCGTAGTCATAGGCATGGGTCATAATGGTGTGTGCTCTGTAATCGGTGCTCGGGAAGCCTACAAGGTTCTGAGCGACCGTGCCTGCCGTGAAGGAGCCTACTATCTGCATTACCGCTGCAAACATGAGCTGCGGTCCCATTGAGGGAATGGTGATGTATATAAGCTCCTGCCAGCGATTCTTGATGCCCTCGATAGCGCCCGCCTCATACTGTGAGCGGTCGATATTCTGGAAGCCTGCGCGGAGTGCGAGGAAGCCTGCTCCGAGGCTTATCCAGAGCTGTACAACGATAGTTGCTCCGAGGACGTAGTTAGCGTCCGTGAGCCACTGTATCGGAGAGTTTATAAGCCCGAGGTTGATAAGGAAGGAGTTGATATATCCGTTCATATCGCCGCTGAATATGAGCTGCCATACCGTGTAGATATTAGCCATTGACGGCGCGTAGAATATCAGCGTGAATATGGTCTTGAGCTTTGGATGAAGCTCGTTGATGAGCCATGCGAGCAGAAAGCATAGCACATAGCTCACAGGTCCCGTGAAAAGCGCGAACACGAGAGTTACTCTTATCGACTTTATGAAAATTTTATCAGAAAGGAAGAGCGTCGTGTAATTTGAAAGTCCGATAAACTTCGGTGCCTGAGCCATGTTGAAGTCGGTAAATCCCATAGGGAGCGACATCACAACAGGTACAACAGTGAACACGATGAAGAATATCATAAACGGTGCAAGCATCGCATAGCAGCCCTTGCTGTTTTTAAGAGCGCGGAGTGTCATCTGACGCTGTTCCTTTTTTGTCCTCTTTCCGATGTCCTCTTTATTCAATCATGCCGCCTCCCTTCACTTTTTTTCATTGGTCTCAAGACCGAGGTTCTCGCGCTTTCTGGTTATCTCCTCGTTGATGTCGCGGTTATACCAGATAAGCGTATCACGCGGATTCTCAAGGTTGTTTACGACCTCTCTGAATGCGTTCATTATGTTTCTTGTCACAGCATACGACGACGGGATAACAGGTATCTCTATGAGTTCCTCCTGCTGGTCACGCAGTCTTGAAAGCTCGTCGTTGGACCATGAAAGCTGTCCGAGAGCTTCAAGGTTTGCCGTATCGAAGCGGCCGAGCTTACCGAGAAGTCCCTCTATCTGAGTTCCGTACTGCACCTGTGTGTCGGTGTCGGTGAACCACTTTATGTATTCCCAAGCATTCTGCTTGTTCTTAACCTTCTTGAAGATAACAGCACCCGAGCCCGACGAGTTTGCCGCATGGGATATACTGCCGTCCTCCTGCACCGTGCCGGGGACCTGACAGAAGTTCCAGAGTCCGCTTATTTCGGGCGAAGCAACAGAGAGCTGATTGAAGAACGTGTAGTTTGCTATGACGATAGGATATTCGCCTGTTCTGAAACGGCTGAATGCGTCATAGGTCTGGTCGAAGCTGTAATCGGTGTAGAAGTCCGTCCACTCCTCGAATGCCTGTACAGCCTCAATGGAATCAAACGTCGAAGCTGTCTGCTCCGCGTTGTAGTAGTTCACACCCTTCTGGAGAAGGAGCATCGCAAATGTATGTCCTGCCTCTGTTGCAGGCGAGATATTTGTCGGCGGAAGGATAAGTCCTACCGACATATAGTTTCTCTGCAGCGCCGGGAGCATATCAATGAGCTCCGTCCATGTCTCAGGCGGGCTTGTATACCCGAGCTCTGTGAGCACGTCCGTGCGGTAGAACATCATCGGGAAGGTCTGGCTTATCGGCAGACCGTATGTCCCTCCGTTGTACTGATACGGAGTCATGGCATTCTCCTGAAAGCGCTTTTTCACCTCGGCATAATCGGGGAACTGTGATGTGTCGGAAACATTAACGAGCAGGTCACGGCAGGCGAGGTTCACGGGGAATTCTCCCCCGAGGAAGAGTGCCACATCAGGACCCTTTCCCGCAAGAGTCGCCTCAACGACACCGCCTATAACGAGGTTTACCGATACGGGAATGCCCGTCTCCTGCATGAATTGGTTCTCAGACATCTCCTTGACAACCTGTGCCTGATCGCGTCCGAGGCTGACCCATACGTTGATAGCCTCCTTGCCTGTAACGTCCGAGAGCGTAGTGTAGTCCTCAAAAAACGAGCCGAAGAATGCCTTTGTGCTGAAGGCTATCGACTTGCCGATCTTCTTCTTACAGCTTGTGAACTTCTTATCCGCCGACGCAAATTCGATATAATCGACCTCGAGCGGCTGGTCACGGTAATCTCTCATCCATGAGGAGATAGTTGTGATGTTGTCCTTTATCTGCGAGAGGTACGACGGTATTTTCAGCGGCTTCTTGACGCACTTGTCAAGAATGACCGTCATTCTTTCGAGTGCCGCAGCCTCAGAGCCTTCCGAGCCTGCAAGGTCCTCTATTTCCTTCTGAATGTCCTTGAGCTCCTGCGATACCTCTGCGAACTCGTCAACAAGTCCGGGTATCTTCTCGTGAACATAGTAGTCTGTGTACTGGTCGGGTGAGGGCCCTGTTATCATTAGCACCTTACGGTAGTATGTGTTCATTTCCGTCACAACGTCCTCGAGCTTTCTGAGCGAATCGCCTATTTCGCCCGGAACAGCCTCCATAGTCATTGTGTGATCCCTGTCTGCCGTAAGATAAACATATACATAGTCGCCGTCAGCCTTGGGGCTCACGGTTTTCCAGTCGGAATCATAGTAGAATCGCACCTGATCCATCGAGTCGCAGATAACCTCTCCGTCGATGTATATGCGTCTGTTTGAATAGAGTCCGCGCATTATGTTCTGACGCGACTTTATACCTATTTTATACCAGCCGTCGTTTTTTATCTGTTCCTTGCCGATCGTCCATGTGACAGTCTGCAAAGCCTTGTCCCAGTTGTCGCCGCCGAGGGTATTGTACACGACCTTCGTCGGACTTGAGGGTGAAACGAGGTAGTTTGAGTTGTCATACGTGGGATAGAGCGTGGAATCCGACTTATAAACAGCATTTTCGCCCTCTATCCTGAACAGGTTAGAGGGAGTGTTCTCCTTTGTCACGGAAGCGTTTACCGAAGCGGCATATTCGCTGTATGTCGGAAGCTTCTCGGGGTTTGCAAAGGTGATAGTCTCGATAGCGAGCTGTGCACGCTCCGACGAGAAGCACACCTCGTGAGTGCCTGCCTCAAAATAGAAAAACAGCGGCTCGCTGAAAAGACCGTCGGTATCGCCCACCCAGCATTCCTGCCACATTTCCTTCTGTACCTGTGCAGGACGCACCTGATTTCCGCGTGAATCCGTATAAATGTCCTGCTCATTGACCCAGACTCTGTTCAGCGTGAGACGCGAAGCGGTGTCATACGGCTCCTCGCCGTCGATAGTCATTGAGAGCTCGACCGCCGAGCTGTTTGACTGCAAAGCACAGTAGGATACCCTCATGCAATAGATACCAGTCTCTGCAATATCCACATCATAGGTGACACTGCCGTCCGCGCTCTCCCATATGAGCACATCGTCGCGGCTGTCGCCCTCGGGACCATAGCTGCCCACAGCAAATTCGCCGCCGTCACGTGATATGAAGTCCGTACCGCGCAGCTCGACCGCCTGAGAGGGACGGTCATCACCGACGTGCATATCATAATAATCGCTGTAAGAGAGCGTGTCGGAATCTATCGGCTCAATGGTATAGTAATCCCTTGCCATAGCGTCGAGAGTCTCCTGAGAGACTGTCTCTTCGGTACCGTCAGCAGCAAGAGCGGAGATTGTGCCGTATGAGCTTCCGACAGCCACAACAAGCGACACAGCGCCTGCGGACAAGCACCGATAAAGCTTATTTATTTTCAATTGCTTTCAACCTTTCCCACACAAGCGTGAAATTATACAAAAGTAGTCATTCAGGCAGGCTCAGAGCTTTTTCAACATGAAAAAGTGCATAACAAACAAGCCTGCGGACTCACGAAAAAAGAGAGAGGGTTTCGTGAAAACCGCGGAATATCAAGCAATATTAGGTTTTAGGGCAACGATCTTCATCGAACTTCAGCTGCCTATTGCCTCATGTTCTGTTATGCAGGCTTGCCAAACTGCATAAATCCTTCTACATAAGTATATCAAATTTATTGGTCAATGTCAAGAAAAAATTATTAAAATGAAGCAAAATTAAATATTTATTCTTTTGCTTTGCAAACTTATACACAAAATGTTAAGATTATCCGTGGCTTATCGAAACATAGGCAAATGCAAACAGTTTCAGATGCCGTTTCCGCACCAAAGCTGTAATATTTTGATGAAATTTTACGAAATGTATTGACAAACCCGTTTTCCTATGATATTATTAGTATAGGGAAGAATCGTACTTTCCTAACGGCATCCCTCTTGATTATGTTCACGCATCACCTTAACATTACGCCAAACCGACACGAAAGGGGCTGTTCACTTGGAAAAAGTTCTCGAAGTAAAGGAACTTTCAAAGCAGTACAATAAGGTACTCGCCGTTGACAAGGTCTCATTTGATATAGGTGCGGGCGAGATATTCGCTCTCATAGGACCAAACGGCGCAGGAAAGACATCTACGATAAGAATGATATCAACGCTTCTCACACCAACCTCGGGCGACGCTTTTGTTGCAGGACACAGCGCAAAGGACGAACCAGAAAAGGTAAGAGAATGCATTACATACCTGCCCGATGAAGCAGGTGCATACAAAAATATGGTCGGACTGAAATACCTTCAGTTCATGGCCGGTCTGTTCTTCACGGACATCGACAAGATAAATGCCGCCGTTGAGAGAGCAAAGGGGATCTGCTGTCTCGGTGACAGACTCAACGACAAGATAGGCACTTACAGCCGTGGTATGATACGCAAGCTTCTGCTCGCGCGTGCCGTTATGACCAGACCAAAGCTTGCTATCCTCGACGAGCCCACAAGCGGACTTGATGTCCTCAACGCTCTCGAAATACGCAAAACGATCAAAAAACTCGCAGAGGAAGAGGGAATGTCATTCCTTATCTCCTCACATAATATGCTTGAAATAGAGTTTGTCTCCGACCGTGTAGGCATAATCTCGAAGGGTCACCTTCTCCTTACGGGTCACATTCAGGATATTAAGGAAAAATATCAGGCGGCAAACCTCGAAGAAGTATTTGAAAAGGTGGTGAATGGAAATGAAGTTCATTAACCTCCTTAAAAAAGAGCTCTCGGAGCTCATAAACGTACAGATGATAGCAAGCCTTGTGATGATAGTTGCAATGTTTGCACTTATCGGCTCTGTTGCTTCCGATGCCATTGACGACATAAAGGAGAGCACAAAGACCGCAAAGATAAACATCATCGACCGCGATGAGACCGAATTCACAGATGAGCTCATCTCCATGCTGAAGGACACCAAGGGCGTAACGCTCAAGGAATTCAACACCGAGGGCGACGATTATGCAGAGCTCCTCAAGGCGAACAAGGTCGATAACCTCATCATTCTCCCCGAGGGCTTCACCGAGACCTTCGAGAGCGGAAAGACTCCCCGGCTCATCAGCATAACAAGAATGAAGTCCGCTTCGACAATGTCGAACGTCACATCGGGTAATGATTCTGCGATATACATGATAAACGATGTTATCTACGACATCATAACAAAGAACGCAGGTCTTACCGAGGAACAGGTTGAGCTCATGTCCTCACCTGTTGAGGTCACAGAGAACACCGTTGTTGACGACAAGTCCGCGGAGATTGCTTCAGGCAGTATAATCAGCAAGCTCTCATTCCAGAGCTCATTCCTTCCTATTGTAATTTTCATGCTCATCATGATGACTACTCAGTCACTGATGAATGCAATATCAAGCGAGAAGATAGACAAAACTCTTGAGACTCTGCTCTCGGCACCTATTTCAAGAGGCTCCATTATCGGCTCGAAAATGCTCGCGGCGACTATCATTGCGATAATCAATGCAGGTGTTTATATGTTCGCGTTTTCAAAGTTCATCTCAACAGCAGCAGACCCAGACATCGTCGAAAAGGCTGTTGGCACGCTCTCCGTTGACGACGCGCTCGTAAAGCTCGGACTTAACCTTTCAGCCGCTGACTATGTCCTCATAGGACTCCAGCTGTTCTTCACGATAATGATATGTCTTTCGGTATCAATAATACTCGGAGCGCTCGCAAACGACGCAAAATCGGCTCAGAATCTGCTTCTCCCGATAATGTTTCTTGCTATGGTGCCCTATTTCGTATCGATCCTCATGGACATCAACGAGCTCCCGACAGTAGTAAAATACGTACTCTACGCAATTCCGTTCACGCATACATTCTCCGCTATTTCTAACCTTTCGTTCGGAAATATGGGACTGTTCTTCGGCGGACTCATCTATCAGGTGATAGTGTTTGCAGTTTGTATGTTCTTCGCGCTCAGACTCTTCAAGTCAGACAAGATACTGACTATCTCACTGAACCTCGGACAGAAGTCCAAGTTCAAGAAGAAAAAGGGTCAGCCCGAGGACGAATAATCAAGAAATCTCCCTACCCTGTAACATATTATTCAAGACGAAGCAGCCTTCGGTATACCGTTGGCTGCTTTATCTTTTCGGGGAATTACACAAAAAGCCGCACACCATAAAGATGTGCGGCTGAAATTCCGAAAAAACTTTCAAAAAGCCCTTTTAATTTGCTCCAAAAAATGTTATAATATAAGTTGCAGTCACGAATTGCTGTGATACTTCTCACGGGTACGTGCGATACTCTCCTCGCTTCGCTTGATAAGGTCAAGGAGCGATGATGAATAGGGGGCATAGTCCTTCTGAATGGTCGCCGTGGTGAGATAAAGCGTATCAAAGTTTGTGACGCAGTCGTTTCCGTCAAGAGGGATACCGCTCGAAGCAGCCTTGATGTTTGCTTCGCTCATGGATACGATAGCATTCGAGCTGTCGTTTGCAATTACCTTCGGTATTCTGAAAAGCTTCTGGTCGTTGTGCGGATTCGCATTATACACGATTCGGAAAAGCTTGTACACCGAGAGCATGAGATAGGAGGAGACCTCCTTGACGAGCGTTATGCTGTTAGCCTTCTGAGCAAGGCTGAAAAGCAGACTTATCGAGTTATTGATAATACGTCGGTTGAAGTTGATAAGCTCGGGCGAAGGCATTTTGAGATTGTTATTTCCGTCATCATCGGGAATATCCTCAATGGAGATAGTCTTGCCCTCTGGCTCGGGAGTTCGTCCAAGGAGATAGTCACAGGACACATTATAATAGTCGGCTATCTTAACGAGGAAGTTAAGTCCGCACTCACGTATTCCCTTTTCATAGTGCGAAAGCAATGCCTGAGATATGCCCAAGTCCTCGGCAGCCTTCTTCTGACTCAGATGTCGCTCTTTTCTCTGCAGTGTAATGATTCTTGCAAAATCGGCATTCATGAAAGTTCCTCCTAAACGGATTATAATATACTACTATTATAATACAAAGTGTATACTTTGTAAAGAGTATTACGGGATGAATAATAGACAAATTTTCGCCTGTTTTTTTGTCATTTCTTCCAATGCGTCACCCTTCGGCACGGTTTTTATGCGTATTCGCAAAAAAATCCGCTCTGCCGTCGGTATAGGACGCACATAACAATAGACAACTACTACAAAAGGACGTGATATTTTGAAAGGCTACAGGATAAGCGTGCTCCGTCACGGACTCACGCAGGCAAACGAGGACGGTGTCTACATAGGCACGACTGACCTTCCGCTCTCAGCAAAGGGTGAGAGCGAGCTGTGCTCACGCATGGAGCAGTACGACTACCCGACGGTGCACAAGGTCTATTCCTCGCCGCTGAAACGCTGTACAGGCACAGCCGAGATACTGTTTCCATACACGGAAATTGAGACCGTTGACGACCTGCGCGAGCTCGACCTCGGTGAATTTGAAAACAAGAGCGTTGATGAGCTGATAAAGCGTGAGGACTATAAGGCATGGCTCCACGGCGGAAAGGACGCTCGTGCGCCCGGTGGTGAGAGCCTTGAGGAGATGACCGCGCGTACATTCAAGGCACTGCATTATGTCATCACAGACATGATGGAGACGGGTCTCACGCACTGTGCAATGATAACTCACGGCGGCATCATCTCGAATATGCTCTCGTGCTTCGGGATACCAAAGTATAAGCCGCAGGACCTTCAAGCAGATTTCGGTATGGGATTTGATATTATCGTAACGGCACAGATGTGGCTGAATTCGCAGGCATTCGAGGTGCTCGGGTACTGTCCGTATGATAAGATACCCGACGCGGAGGACGAGTAAGCGTAGTTCCTAAAGACTAATTTCTCTTTCGCAAACGGTAACAAGCAGACTAACAGTTCTGCACAACAAGCAAGTCGGGTAACAATGGGTTTCAAAAGGGGTGCGGGTGTCCGGCGGACTGTTTTGAAAGAGGAGGCGCTTTGCAAGAGAAGCGCCTCCTTGTAGGGATTTTTTATTCACCACCCTCGCAAATTATTTGCGATGCTATAACCACCGTTCTCAAAACCTACGCTCCAACTCACACCCGAATAATCTTCCAAAAACTGCACATAATATCCGCAAAACCAACGGAGCGGATACTATGAAACTTTTTAAACTTCTGAAATTTTCACACAGACTGCTAAAAGGCAAACGTGCACGGACTGCCGCAGTTTGTATGCTGCCTGTCGCAGCGGAGCTTTTCTTCCGATTTGCCGAGGCGGCGATATACGCAATGCTGCTGTATTTCCGCGAGATAAAGCCGATAGAGCTGTTCAACGGACGGAATATCATACAGCTTGTTACCCTCGTCTCATGCACTGTCATGAGGTGGATAGCCACTGCTCCGTTCACGCTCGCGGCGGCTTACAGGCTCACGGAGCTCGCAGACGACAGGGAAGCCACTCCCGTTGCGGAGCTCGTATCGGACGGAAAATTTTTTCGCAGGAGCTTAGTCTCACTGCTAATAGGAAAGCTCATCGGCACTGCCGCCGTTGTCCCGTCTATCTTCTTCGGACGCACAGCACTCGCGCTTCTGCACTCGGCGGAAAATGTCAGCGGCACATTCCTCACGATACACGCGGCTGTGCTCACAGCAGTTTCCGTGGGAGTATGGCTGTCGGTGAAGATAAGCCTTGCCGCTGTACCGTTTATTCTCGCAGAGGACAGGGAGCTCGGAGTATTCCGCGCCGTGATAAAGGCTTTCAGGATAATGCGCGGACGAAAAACAGCTGTCGTAAGGCTTACGCTGATATGCCTGCCGCTGATGCTCGTCGCCTTTCCTGCCGCATTCACACTGCTGTCCGCGGCATTCTCGCTCCTTGTCTCGATATGTCTCAAGGAGGACGAATACTGCCGCACAGAGACATTCACGCACTCACGGAGAGGGGAGCACAATGCAGAAACTCACATTCACGGTCGATGTCGATTCGGCTCTACTGAAAAACTTTCTCCGCGGACGAGAGGGAGTCTCACGCAGACTCCTCACCGCGCTGAAAAGGCGTGAGGGCGGTATCACCTGCAACGGCAAGCCCGCGCGGACTGTTGACACCGTAAGGCGCGGCGACGTCATTGTCCTGACTCTTGAGGACGATAAACAGCTTGAAGCGAATCCGTCGCTCAGCGTGCCGATCGCGTATGAAAGCGGGGACATCATCGTTTTCGACAAGCCGAGCGGAATGCCTGTGCACCCTTCAATAAAGCATCAGGGGGACACCCTCGGGAATTTCTTCGCGGCGCTCTATCCCGACCTCACGTTCCGTCCCGTCAATCGTCTCGACAGAGACACCTCGGGACTTTGCATCGTCGCAAAAAACGCTCACGCGGCAAATCTCCTGCAAGGGAAGTGCCGCAAGGTCTACTACGCGGCTGTACACGGCACAACAGACGAGATCGGCACTATCGACGCTCCGATAGCACGTCAGCAGGAGTCGATAATCCTGCGCTGTGTACGCGCGGACGGTCAGCCCTCTGTGACGCACTACAAAAGGCTGAAGCACAACAGAAAATACTCGCTCGCAGAGGTAAGGCTCGAAACGGGGCGCACTCATCAGATAAGAGTGCACTTCGCCCACATCGGTCACTCCCTCGCAGGAGATGATATGTACGGCGGTTCGAGGGACGACATTTCCCGTCAGGCTTTGCACTGCGGAAGTCTCAACTTTACCGAGCCGCTGACAAATAAAACAATAACCGTAAATTCACCTCTGCCTGATGACATGGCGGAGCTTTTCAGGGAGGAAAAAACAATGGATAAAATCGCAAGCTTTCAGGTTGACCACACAAAATTCAGCGTGGGAATGTATATTTCGCGTATCGACGGTGATATAATTACATATGATGTCCGCATGGTCAAGCCAAACAGCGGCACATATGTCTCGAACCCCTCGCTGCACACTATCGAGCACCTCTTTGCGACATACGCAAGGAATTCGGCAGTCGGCAAGGACGTTGTGTACGTAGGACCTATGGGCTGCCGCACGGGCTTCTATCTGCTCACCCGTGACAGCGTTTCACGCGAGGACGCGATCAAGCTCGTGCGTGACTCATTCCGCTTCATTGCCGATTTCGACAGCGAGATACCGGGCTGCTCGGCTGTTGAGTGCGGCAACTACCTCGAGCATGACCTTGACTCAGCAAGGAAGGACGTGCTCCCTCTGCTCAGCATTCTCGAAAAGGGATACACTCCCGAAATGCTCGAATATTCCTACCATTACAGCAAGTAACGGCATCTGAAAGGAGCTGATACAGTGAGCTTCGACCCACATATATACGAAGACGAAAACACGTCCGAGGGACTTTTAAGCAGGCTCGGAAAGGGTATTACCTCCGCGCTTGTGAGAATAGGTCTCTCGGGCACAAAGACAGCAGTAAAGATACTCCTCGGCATACTCGCTGTGCTGAGATTCATACTGACAGAGCTTTGGGACATCGTGCTCTTAGCGCTGAAGGTGCTGATGTGGCTCGTGAAGGAATTTACGGACTCCCTCCGCGGACGCAGCAGAAAAAACCGCGAACTGCAGCGCGAAGTACGAAAAGCGGCAAAGCTCGGGGAGAAGGAGCACCGCGAAGCTGTCCTCAGATTTGCAGGCTCCTACCTCTTCGGTGAGGGCGGAGTGTTCTATACGGCATTCAACTACGCTCTGCCGATAATCTCCGCAGCCTTTCTGATAGGCGTTATACGCTACGGCTCGGGACTTGAATACGGCATAAGCGTAAAGTACAACGGCAAGGAGATAGGCGTTATAAGCAGTCAGTCAGACTACGACGAGGCTGCCCGCGAGGTAAAGCAGCGTATCGCCTATGCTGAGGACCAGAAAGCCGTTGATATGTCCGCTCAGTTTTCGCTCAGGATAATCTCCGATAACGACACCGTGATGAACGCGACTCAGCTTGCAAACTCAATGCTTGAAGCCTCCGATGAGGAGCTCACTCAGGCGAGCGGTATCTACATCGACGGTAACTTCGTCGGTGCGGTAAAGGATCCAACGGCTGTTCAGGACGCTCTCGACGAGCATCTGCTCAACTATAAGGTCGAGGGCAACGTCAGGGACATCTCATACAAAAACAATATCGAATACACGGACGGTATCTACCTTGCAAGCAGCGTCATGGAACAGCAGGCGGCAATTGATATGCTCACCTCCTCGACCGAGAAAAAGGGCGTTTACGTCGCAAAGATGAACGATACTCCCGTTACGATTTGCCAGAAATACAACATGAAGCTTGCCGACCTCCAGAAGCTCAACCCGGGCATGAAGGACGAGGTCAAGGCAGGACAGATAGTCAACATCACCGAGACCGAGAGCTATCTGCCGATTCAGTATATACGCGACATGGAGTCGCTCACATTCCTCGATTACGAGACGATAGAGGTCGAGACGAGCGCTCTCAACGTCGGCACAAGAGCTCTTCTTGTTAAGGGCAGCCGCGGTGAAAAAGTCTCAGAGGTCGAGATATCCTATATCGACGGCATCGAATACTCACGCAAGGTACTGAGCAGCGAGATAACGAAAAAGCCTGTTGTCGAGCAGATAGGAATCGGCACCTACTCCGCAAGACCTTCGGGTCCTGAGACCATACTTGCAGGAAACGGGCTCTTCGGCTGGCCTGTTGACGGCGGATATATCAGCGACCCGTTCATCAGCGACAGAAACCACAAGGGCATGGATATTGCCGCTCCCGAAGGTACTTCCATATACGCGGCAGGCGACGGAGTGGTGCTCTCAGCAGGCTGGAATTCGGGCGGCTACGGCTATGTCGTTATGATAGGTCACGAGGACGGCTATCAGACCGTTTACGGTCACATGAGCGACGTTGTAGCTGTTGAGGGACAGGTAGTCACTCGCGGTCAGCTTATCGGCTACGTCGGCACAACGGGCAATTCGACAGGCGACCACTGCCACTTTGAAGTGCGCTGCAACGGTATCTGCCTGAACCCTGCCGACTTCCTCAATACTGTTGACGCCTTCACCGACGACACCGAGGAAAAGGATGACAAGAAAAAGGAATGAGCCGAAAAGCTCAGATATAAGCAAAAGGGAAGCCTTCCGCGGATGGTTTCCCTTTTTGACATTATAATACGGATATTACTCGGCACTTGTGGTCGTTTCCTTGCTCATTTCCCTCTGATACGCAGCCGCATCAAACTTCGTAAACTCGGCGACCTTTTTGAAATGCAGCTCCGAGCTTTTCCCGTTTTGCTGCTGTGAGGTCACTATCCCGCTGCCGTCACGCTTAAACTCAACAGGCTTATCAAAGGAAGCAGAGCTCTCAGCCGAAAACTCAAAGGTATCATCCCCCGAAGCCTTCCATGTACCTTCCATTTTCTCACTGCTAAGGGCATTTGAGCAGACAGCCTTTCCGTCCGAGCCAAATTCAAAGCGCATTACCGCACTCACGGGGACATCATACATCTCCTTCACAGACTCGCCGTCCGTGATTATCTCACTGCACTCCCACTTGCCCTCAATGAGCTCCTCAATACTCACATCGGTAGTCGTCTCAACAGTAGATACCTCAGCAGTCGTTGTAATACTCTCATCAGCCTTGTTCTCAGATCCGGAACTGCTGCTCTTGTCCGAGCACCCCAAAGCACAGCCTGCTATCATGAGCGACGCTATGGTTATAAGCAAATAATTCTTCATACTGCCCTCCGAAATCGTTTCTGTTGTCATTATTATACCATATTAACGCTCTAATTTCAACCCTCAATGCGAAAATGCGTTGTTTTCAGACGATTCCAACAGTCAAAATCACATTTTGGTC
>ONNL01000059.1 GCA_900319195.1 uncultured Ruminococcus sp.
CGGCATTTCGGCTTGTAGAATATCAGCAGACCGCCGTTTGACGAGTGAACCTCCGCCGATATGACGTAGGGGAGTGCTTCGAGCCGCTTTTCGAGCGGCTTTTCGTTTGCACGCTCAAAGGCGTATGCACCAGCTCTCAGGCGAATACGTCCGCAGCTTTCATGAACGATCCTATAATTCATGATTATGCCTGTTCACAGCAAGCTTCCTCGCTTGCGTCTTCCTCTGCCTTCTGCTTTGCGTCATAGCAGATGTCTGCTGCCTCGTCCTTCATTGACCTGAATGAAGCCTTAGCGTCAGCGTGGAGCTTCATGCCCTTTGCAAGTCCCGAAACAGCAAGCTCGCGAGTCTTTTTAGCCTTGAGCACCTTTCCGCCGATAACAGCAATAGCAGCGCCAGCAACACCGCACCATACTTTTTCATTTTTCCAGTTCATAGTGATTCTCCATTCTGCTCTTATGAGCGTAAGATTTGTAATTACAGCCAATTGGCAGATACAATATTAGTTTACACTAACTAATTGCCTTAGTAAAAGACATTCCGCAGAATGCCTTGACTTAACTTTTTATTGTATCTTATTTATATTATATCACGTTCAGCAGCCTATGTCAAGCCGATTTTATATGTATTGACTATCATACGACAGCGTTCGGCTTTATGGCAGTGCCTACGTTTGATTTTCACGAAAACTATTGACAATTATCGAATTATGTAGTATAATAATAACTGTACTTTATTAAGTCAAAGCATAAAAGCTTTAAAACGGTATAATTGGAGGAGATCATTTTGGCAGCAAGATGGATAGTTCTTGTTATCTACCTTACACTCATGATATGTATAGGTGTGTATTACAGGAAAATGACTAACAGCGTCAACGACTTTGTACTCGGCGGACGCGGACTCGGACCTTGGTTCACGGCATTCGCATACGGTACCTCATACTTCTCGGCGGTAATTTTTGTCGGATATGCAGGCAAATTCGGCTGGGCATACGGTGTCGCTTCAACATGGGTCGGCATAGGAAATGCAGTTATCGGCTCACTTCTCGCATGGGTGATACTCGGCAGAAGGACACGTATCATGACCAAGCATCTTCAGGCAAAGACCATGCCCGAATTCTTTGAAAA
Source organism: uncultured Ruminococcus sp. (assembly GCA_900319195.1). Lineage (GTDB taxonomy): Bacteria > Bacillota > Clostridia > Oscillospirales > Ruminococcaceae > Ruminococcus. The sequence continues at coordinate 1,128 of ONNL01000059.1, forward strand.
GCGCTATAACAGCAAGATGCTGAAGGTAATATCGGCACTTATTGTTTTTGTGTTCCTTATCCCTTATACAGCGTCCGTATATAACGGACTCTCACGTCTTTTCGAGAAAGGCTTCGGCATTCCATATAAATACTGCATAATCGGTATGGCAGTGTTCACGGCTATATACGTTATCCTCGGCGGATACAAGGCAACTGCTCTCAACGATTTTATTCAGGGACTTATCATGCTCGTCGGCATTTCGGCTGTTGTTATCGCAGTCCTCAACAAGAACGGCGGCTTCTCGGAATCACTTGACAAGCTCAGTGAGATAGCTGCTCCCGACGGTAAAACAGGACAGTACAACTCGATCTTTGGTCCCGACCCGATAAACCTCATAGGCGTTGTAATTCTCACATCGCTCGGTACATGGGGACTTCCTCAGATGGTGCAGAAATTCTACGCTATCAGGGACGACAAGTCTATCAAGATAGGTACTATCGTGTCAACATTCTTTGCAGTAGTTGTGGCAGGCGGCTGCTACTTCCTCGGCGGATTCGGACGCCTTTTCGTCAAAGCAGGTGAGGACGGAAAGCCACTTTCGGGCTTCGACGGTATTGTTCCCACAATGATGGAAAAGCTTCCCTCACTTCTCTTCGGACTCGTTATCGTGCTCGTGCTTTCGGCTTCGATGTCAACACTCTCATCACTTGTACTCACATCAAGCTCCACACTCACGATAGACCTTATCAAGCCGATGATGAAGGGCAAGATGAAGGAAAAGGACGAGCTTATCACAATGCGTGTATTCATTCTCATATTCCTTGCTATGTCGGTTATTATCGCTATCGGCACACTTGAACACGAAATGACGGTGATCTCGACGCTCATGTCTATCTCGTGGGGAGCTCTTGCAGGTGCATTCCTCGCTCCGTTCATGTATGGTCTGTTCAGCAAAAAGATAACAAAGGCTGCCGTACTTACAAGCTTTATCTGCGGTGTAGGAATCACCGTGTTCCATATGTTCTACTACACTCTCGCTGAGCGTACAGGCGAGCTCGTAGGCATCAATCTCGCTTCTCCTATCAACGCGGGCGCATTTGCAATGATTTTCGGTATCATTATCGTGCCCATCGTCAGCCTCTTTACAAAGCAGTCCGACGAAGATAAAGCCAATACCGATAAGGTGTTCACTTGCTACGAAAAGGACATATAAGGCTTATTATGTGGTTTTATCGGGGGAAACTCTTTTGAGAAAAAGGGTTCTCCCCCTTCCCCTTTCAAAAACTTTAAACTGAAAATTCCGTCTGACAGGGCACCTCTCTTACTTACTAAAGAGACGAAGTTCTTATGTGTGCCATGTCAGACGGAATTTTGAATTAACGCTCAGCAAGAGGATCGGGTAAGGCTCGCTCAGAGACCTTCACCGAAAAGACACATACAAGCTCACGAACATATTTCGGCATATATGAAACAGAGGGAAGCTCTTTACCCAAAGTGCTTCCCTCTATTGATAGAATTACGTGATATGATTTATCTTGGTCGAGCCGCGTTCAACAATATCATATTCAAGCTTCAATATCCTTCTTACCGAATCCTTTTTCCGCAGCTCCTCAAGCAGCATTTTAGCCGCTTCTATACCCGAGGTACGATAATGCAGGTGAGCGGTCGTGATAGGTACAGGGGTGATGCTTCCGACCTGACTGTCGCCAACACCGGTTATCATGATGTCGTCGGGTATCTTCAAGCCGTGCTCGAGACAGCAGAGCATAGCGCCTGCCGCGATATTGTCCGTTGCACAGAAAACAGCGTCGGGTGGTATCGGCTGTGAAAGCAGCCTGTTTGCCTTGTCATAGCCCGAATCCGCGGTGAACCTTGCAGTCTCTACGTATTCTGTGCGATGAGTAATACCGCTTTCGGAGAGCGCTCGGCTGAACCCCTCATATCTTGCCTGACCTGCCGCAGTGTCCATTCTGTCAACGCCGATAATTGCCGGACGAGCTGCTCCTCTTTCGATCATGAGCTTTGTGAGAGCGTAGGCGGCTCCCTCGTCGTCATGGCAAACACAGCTGAATCCTGCGACATTTTGCCCGACAACTATTGTTGGTACGCGCATTTTTTTCAGCACCGTCATATGCAGCTTTGTAATGGCACTTGAAAGCAGGATTACCCCGTCCACCCTGTTGTTTCTGAAAAAGTCGAGGGATTCCACCTCCTTGCTGCTGTTGTACGACGTATTCACCAGCAGGAGCTGATATCCCTCATTGTCGAGCACTTCACCGATACCCTCCGTCACCTTTGCACAGCTCTCGCTTGAAAGCTTGGGGATAATAACTCCCACAAGGCTGGTTATCTTCTTGCGTACCTTTCTGCCCGAGTTATTGGGGTCATAACCTGTCTGCTCGACAGCTTCACGTATCCTCTCACGTTTTTCGTCGCTGATGTAGCCGTCGTTGAAGTACCTGCTGACCGCGGACTTCGATACACCCGCGAGCTTGGCAATATCGGAAATATTCATATTTTTCACCTCATCCCGTATATCATGTGCGTTTCATATCTTCTTGCATAAATTATATCATTTTAATTTCATATATTCAACAATGCGTTTTGAATAATGTGAAATGTTTTTATGAATTTATTATATTAATTGCAAATGATAAATATAAAATGCCCGTATGATACGTTATGGCTTATGTATCATACGGGCAGATTTGAAATAATTATGAATTATCAGATGAAACCTGCAAGGAATGCTGCGACCGAGGCACAAAGTGCAACAACAATGAGCGGCATTTCAAAGTAGGCGAGCGCCACAGCAATGACCGTACCGATAACCGACGCAAGTACATTTCCCGTGCTGTAAAAGATAGCAGGCAGAGTCATAGCACTGAGGACGGCATAGGGGATATAGTAGAGGAAGCTTCTCAGAAATACCGATCTTATTTTTTTGTTGAAGAAGCCGAAGGGGATAACGCGAATAAGGTAGGTGACAGCAGCCATTACAGCTATATAGATGTACGTTTTCATGCTTGTTCCTCCTCTTTTTTGGGGAAGAGCAGAGCTGCAAGCACAGATGCGGCAACAGCGCAGATTATCACAGAAAATCCGCCCGATATTATGGGTAACAGGTACTTGAACGATATACTCAGCAGTGCCGAGACTATCACAACAAGCAGAATGCTGCGTTCCCTTTTGGCAGGCGGGATTATGATAGCGAGGAACATTCCGTAGAGCAGTATTCCGAGTGCGGCAGTAATGCGCGAGGGCAGGATATTTCCTGCGGCTGCCCCGAGGAATGTACCGAGTACCCAGCCGACAGTTGAAATGAATATCATTCCGTACATGAAAAACGGTCTGAGCGGCTCCTTCTGAGCGGCGCATATCCCGAATATCTCGTCGGTTATGCCGTATGAGGCGAGGAATCTGTGAGGACGTGTAAAACTGCTGTCGAGCTTCTGCGACAGCGAGAGCGCCATTAGCGAGTAGCGTATATTTATAGTGAGCTGAGCGAGTATCATCTCAATGATAGTGCCGCCTGCCGCGATTATCTCCACTCCTGCAACCTGACCGGCCGAGGTGAGATTGGTTATGGAGACAATAGTCGATTGCAGGACGGAAAGCCCTGATTTTACGGCGAGTATGCCGAAACCGAATGATACCGAGATATATCCGAGGAAGATCGGTATACCGCTGACAGCTCCGCGTCTGAAGTCGTTTCTTCTGCTCATCGTATTATACCGAGCGAAACGAGGAGAAGTGCGAACAGGAGCACGGGCGAGACGAACTTGACCATGACTATGTAAACAGGCTTTCTCATGAACTTTTCGCCGTTCTTTGTTACCTCGTCGATTATAGTCTTAGGCTTGAGTATCCAGCCGATGAGTATGCAGGTGCCTATCGAGAGGACGGGCATGAGTATATTGTTGCTGAGGTAGTCCATGATGTCGAGTATCTGAGCCTTGGCACCGTTCGGGAGCTTGAATTCAAAGTAGAGCGCATTGTAGCCAAGACATACTATCACGCTTATCGCAAGAGCTGTTGCGGTCTCTGTGATAGTTGCCTTTTTTCTGCTCCAGCCGAATTTATCTATCAGACCCGAAACGACAGCCTCCATTATCGACATCGAGCTTGTGAGTGCGGCAAAGAAAACCATTATGAAGAACGCACTGCCGATGACTGCGCCGATACTTCCCATCTGAGCGAATACCTTCGGAAGAGCAACGAACATGAGGCTCGGTCCCGAGCTTTCCATGCCTTCTTTTCCGAGGAAAACGTAGATCGCGGGTATTATCATTACGCCTGCGAGGAAAGCAACGAGCGTATCAAAAATTTCTATCTGGTTTACGGATTTGAGCAGATTGCTGTCGTCCTTGTAGTATGAACCGTATGTGACCATGATTCCCATAGCGACACTGATGCTGTAGAAAAGCTGTCCCATAGCGTCGAGCACGACCATGACTATCTGTTTGAAGCTCATACCCTTAACGCTTGGGATAACGTACACCTTGAAGCCGTCAAGACCTGTGCGTCCGCTGTCGTGACCGTCTATAGTAAGCGAGAATACTGCAATGCCGATAACAGCGATAAGGAGTATGGGCATGAGTATCTTCGATATTGACTCGATACCCTTGTTGACACCGAAGAAAATTACCACCGCGGTTATAATGAGGAATAGCGCATTAAAGACAATAGGCTGAGTATAGCCTGTTATGAAGTTAGAGAAAAAGCCGTCACCTGCGGCGTCTTTTCCGCCGCCTGTTATGAATGTGACCGCGTATTTCATTACCCAGCCGCCGATAGTGCAGTAGTAGGGCAATATGAGAAACGGTACAAGACAGGCAAGCACACCTATCCAGCCCGAAGGCTTGTGGAGAGTGCCGTAAGCTGTGAGCGCGCTCTGCTTGGTCTTTCTGCCTATCGACACCTCGCTGACGAGCATTGTAAAGCCGAATGTTATGACGAGTATGAGATAGATGACAAGGAACAGACCGCCGCCGTCCTTTGCGGCAAGGTAGGGGAATCGCCAGATGTTGCCGAGACCGACGGCACTGCCTGCCGCGGCGAGAACGAATCCCAGTGAGCTTGAAAACGAGTTTCTTTTTTTCTTCATTATATAAGCCAACCTTTCGGAGAGTGTTATGATGATGTGCCGGATAAACATGAAGCATGAACAATAGCTTTGAAATATGCCGATTATATGAGGAAAACTATGATTTTACCGCGGCACATATATGTGTCCTTGCATGGACACGCAGTAAATTTTATTATAACATATCCATTGAAAAAAATCAAGATATACGGGGAAAGATTTACATTTGATGAATTTTTTGAAAAAAATCAAAATAACACTTGAAAAACTTTCCTTTATAGTGTATAATATATTTGTGTGTTGTTATAAAGTTAACAACCCTACCGTAAAGCTATTTTAAAACGAAAGGATGTCATGTTATGGCAGGATTAAACAAGGTAACTGTGGACGACATTAATGTAAAGGGCAAGAAGGTCCTCGTAAGAGTTGACTTCAACGTACCGCTCAAGGACGGCGTTATCACAAATGATAACAGAATTCAGGCGGCACTTCCCACAATCAACAAGCTTGTTGAAAACGGCGCTAAGATCGTGCTTTGCTCACATCTCGGAAAGCCCAAGAACGGTCCCGAGGATAAGTTCTCACTTGCACCCGCTGCAAAGAGACTTGCTGAGCTTGTAAATACAAAGGTAACATTTGCCAAGGACGATACAGTTGTTGGCGAGAATGCAAAGAAGGCTGTTGCTGAGATGAACGACGGCGAGATCGTTGTTCTCGAGAACACAAGATTCCGCGGCAATGAAGAGACAAAGAACGGCGAGGAGTTCTCAAAGGAGCTCGCTGACCTCGTTGACGGTCAGGCATTCCTTATGGATGCATTCGGCTCTGCTCACCGTGCACACGCTTCAACAGCAGGTGTTACAAAGTTCGTTAAGGAGACCGCAGTAGGTTACCTCATGCAGAAGGAGATCCAGTACCTCGGCAATGCCGTTGAAGATCCTGTACGTCCTTTCGTTGCTATACTCGGCGGTGCAAAGGTCGCTGATAAGCTCAACGTTATCTCAAACCTCCTCGAGAAGTGCGATACACTCA
>ONNL01000142.1 GCA_900319195.1 uncultured Ruminococcus sp.
AACGCTGTGAGGTCGAGAAATGGGTATTCCTTCCTCACTCCGACTTTGAAAGGCTGAAAGCAAACCCATATCAGGAGCATGAAGCTAACGTATGTTGTACAACATTTGAGCAGACTATAAATGATATGCTTAGTGACTTTGAAAACACCGATGAAATGGCTTTGACCGAAGCTTTAAGTAATTACTACTATTCACATAATGAGAGCTTTGACGGACTGAATATTAAGCCTGAAAATAGGGATACCTTTGAACAGCTTAAGCAGCCGGTTATTGACTACTATGGAGGATAACTATGGCTGATAGTGAGAAGCTAATGTATGAATTACTTCATCAAATATCATCAACAGATGCTCCTATTGTTTTCAAGAATTCCTTCCAGCTTGATAAATATACCGTCTATGTTGATATCGGAGGTACAGATATGCCGTTCGTTCAGGGATATCCCGAAGGTTCTTCCGAAGCAGATGAGCTGTGGTCATCTGACAACACGGCCATCGCAACAGTAGATGCATACGGACACATCACAGGCGTTTCTCCCGGAGAATGCTATGTAATACTCCGCTCCGCAAAGGATCAGACAAAGGAAGCTTACGTCAAGGTCGTTGTCGCTGACAGCAGCAATGCAGGCGCATCAGCAACGACCGACGCAAATCCCGAAAATTCAGGCGAAGCAAGCACCGATACCGCTGAAACCGCAACAACATTATCATCAAATACTCAGGAGCCTCAGTTAACAGCTGAGGCTCCTGCGCCGTCTAAGATAAACGATCCTTCGCTGCACTACGAGACTTTTCAAGGCGAGCCGGTCCTCATCGTCAACAAGAGCTATTCCATGAACCCTGCAAACGAGCCGGGCGGACTTGAAGCTACAACGGCTGCGCAGTTTGATAAGCTCGCTCAGGCGGCAGCAGCTGACGGTCTTACGCTGTGGGTGGCTTCGGGCTTCCGCTCATACTCATATCAGGATCAGATCTATAACAACTATGTGAATATGTCGGGGCAGGCAACGGCTGATACCTTCTCCGCGCGTCCCGGACACTCAGAGCATGAAACGGGTCTTGCTATCGACGTAAACGACCCGAGTGACAGCTTCAACAACACTGCCGAGGCTGCATGGCTTGCCGAGCACTGCTGGGACTACGGCTTCATACTCCGCTATCCGCAGGGCAAACAGGACATAACCGGCTATAAGTATGAATCGTGGCACATCAGATACGTCGGCACGAAGCTCTCCAAGGAGCTCCAGAAGAGCGGGCAGACTATGGAGGAATACTTCGGGCTGACATCGCAATATCAGTAAGCATCAAAAAGGACGGGTAACAGCGTCCTTTTTTTGTAAATTGACAAAAAAGTGTGAGACATTTTGCTGATTTTTACGTATAGATTATAGAGAGGGAAAAATATTTTGAGAAAGGAGGTCAATAGCTATTCAAATTAACACATACTGTGTACGTATAACACCAACGCTGCTAAGATTCTATAAAGCCAATAGCAATTTGTAAAGGAAAGGTGAGATTATGAAAAAATTCTTAAATATTATAACTGCCGCGGCTATGGCAATATGCACGCCGATAGCAATGAATGCGAATGCTATTTACCAAGAAGTAGACCCGAGCCTTATCGCAGAAAAATACCCCGGCTATGAGCTTCTTTATTCCCGGGAAGCAAGCGATAAGACAAGCGCATGGGGATTTGCTCATGATGTATATATGAATCCAAACGCCGGGACTTTAACATTTCTCAGGGTAGACCACTATGATGCTTATATGAATATCTTTGTATATGATAAACCTGATGAAGCTTTGTTTGAGCTGTTACAGTCGTATTGTGAAGGATTTTGCATAAATACAAACTCATCTACTGCGACAATATACAGTGTAAACATTACAGAATATCCGGAAGTTAAGGATAAGGCAAGAGAGATAATTGAAGCGGCTGAAAAGGAAGCAAACATCTATACAGCACGTATGGGAAGCGAACGTTCTACAGCCAGTCTCGGTTATTGGTACGGTTATCTGAGCGGAGTTGACCCAACATATTTTATGTCTATCACGAAAGAACAGGCAGAAGGAATAGACGCTTATATGCAGGCGACCGGCTATAACTACACCGTTACGACCAAGGAAGCTCCATATGATGTTGATTACAAATATTACAATATCAATTTTGATGAAGGTGAGATAACCGAGGAAGAGGAATTCCAGCTTGCTCTTGATATCGCTAATAAATTTCAGATAGAATTGCCTATCGTATATCAGCTGAGCAACAATGAACTCACACCGCAGACCGAGGTGGATATCCTCAATTCTGTAGAGGGCGATGCAAACAACGACGGCGCTGTCGGAATCTCCGACGTGACCTACATCATGCAGAGCATATCGGATTCCGATAATTATGCACTCGACGCACAGCAGACCTTCAACGCCGACGTAACGGGCGGCAATGACGGTATTACCGCTGAGGACGCCCTTGTGATACAGAAATACCTTGCAGGTCAGACCGATACCCTCGGCTGAGCGTAAAAAACCGATATTATACAAAAATCCCCCGATGATTCGGGGGATTTACTATTATAAGATCATGACACTGTCTTACTCGGCAGCTTCTGTAACAGGAGCGTCGTCCACTTCGCCCTCGGGAGCAGTTTCCTCCTCGATAGCAGGGGCAGCAGCTGCCGTACTCTGTATCGGGATAGAGTTACCGTCGCCATCATAGAAGACGATGTTGTCGAGGTAGAGGTTGGAGTCATTGCCGAGACCCCAGCGCATGATGAGGAAATTCGCGTCCGTCATGTCCTCAGACCAGCACATTCCGCCGTCGTACACAAGGAACTTGAAAACGCCGTGGACCGCGCCCGACATCTCAAAGTTATACTCGGAGCCGCTGAACTCCTGGAAATCGTACCACTTCTCGTCCTTGGCAGTGACCGTACCGCCGCCGCCGATCCAGCCGGGAGCCTTTACATTCTCGCCGTCCTCATTAACGTACTTGTCAGACATCTTACCATGACTAAATAGATGACATGCCCAAAAAAGCCCGAAATATCAGGCTTTTTTGCTATCCAAATCTCGAAAAATTTACTTCAATTTTCATAGATGACATTGGGCTGTTTTAGCCATGTGTAAGGATTTGAACTCTCAAAAGGGCAGATTCAGTCCCCTCTAAAGGTCGA
>ONNL01000143.1 GCA_900319195.1 uncultured Ruminococcus sp.
AAAACTGTCGCAGGCGGGCTTTCGCCCGGTAAGGCAGTTTGACGACACAGATACAGTGCATAGCTGATTTTTTCCAGAAGAGGTTTTAGAGGTGCCCATAAGGAACATACGGGACTTCTCGGCACTGCGCTGACGATGTCCTGAAATAAGGAGCTTCATAAATGTTTACAAAAGATATCGGTATTGACCTTGGCACCGCAAATACCCTCGTGTATATGCGCGGCAAGGGTATCATAATCAGAGAGCCTTCGGTCGTTGCCGTAAATACAAGGACCGATAAATGCCGCTATGTAGGCAAAGAGGCAAAGGATATAATCGGAAGGACCCCGGGATCCATCGTCGCAGTAAGACCGCTCAAGGACGGCGTTATCGCTGATTTCGACATCGCCACGACCATGCTCCAGGAGTTCATTAAAAAGGCTCTGCGCGGCACTATCTTCACCAAGGCAAATGTCATGATCTGCATTCCCTCGGGAGTTACGGCTGTTGAGAGACGTGCCGTAAAGGAGTCGTGCAAGGAGGCAGGCGCTAACAACGTCCTCATTATCGAGGAGCCTCTTGCAGCTGCTATCGGTGCGGGACTTCCCACAAACGAACCATGCGGCAACATGATAGTTGACATCGGCGGCGGCACGAGCGAGGTAGCTGTTATATCGCTCGGCGGTATCGTTGCGGCACGCTCCGTAAGATGTGCAGGCGATGAATTCGACAACGCTATCATAAACTATATCAAGAAGAAGTACAATCTCCTCATCGGTGAACGCACCGCTGAGAATATAAAGCTCGAAATAGGCTCGGCATTCCCGAGCGAAAAGGAGGAGAGCGTCGAGATAAAGGGACGCAACCTCCTCAACGGTCTCCCCGAAAACGTGACTATAAGCTCCGCTGAGATACGCGACGCTCTCGTTGAGCCGCTCTCAAGGGTCATCGACGCGATAAAGTCCACGCTTGAGGAAACTCCCCCCGAGCTTTCGGCTGACATCATCGACCACGGCATCACCCTTGCAGGCGGCGGCGCTCTGCTCAAGGGTCTTGACAGGCTCATCAACCGTGAGACAGGTATGCCTGTATATATCGCGGAATATCCGCTCGACTGCGTCGCTGAGGGCACGGGCAGGATACTCGACAACATCGACGATTATCAGGACGCTCTTACCGAAAACGTAAAGTACTATTGAGAAAGGGACTTTAAATGCGTAGTTTTTTTAAAAGCGCAGGCTTCAAGGTACTGCTCGCTTTTCTCGCCTTTCTTATCGGTATAATGATTTACGCTGTCACTAAGGGAGGCTATGCCGTTTCCGGCGAATCCTTCATAAATACGATAACCAAGCCTTTTCGCTCTGTCTCCAACAATATCAGCATGAAAATCGAGAGCAGCCTCGATAAGATGAACAATGCTGACAAGTACTATGAGGAAAATCAGGAGCTTAAAAAGCAGATAAGCGAGCTCAACAAACAGCTTGCCGAGTACGACGCTCTGAAGGAAGAAGCTGAGGAACTCAAAAAGTTCGTTACGATAAAGGAAGAGCATGAGGACTATGTTATCCCTGCGCCGTGCAAGGTGCTCGGATATACAACAAATGACCCGTTCATGTCGTTTACCATAAACAAGGGCTCGGCGGATGGCATTCTTCCCGATTGTCCCGTTGTTACGGCGGAAAACCTCATAGGCATAACAACTGAGGTCTCGGAGCATATGTCCACTGTTGAGACTATACTCTCCCCCGACCTTTCAATTGCCGCTGTGTGCGCTTCAAGCACGGGCGATTACGGCATAGTCGAGGGCAGTGTTGCTTCTGCACTTGAAGGCAGGACAAGGCTCGTTCATCTCCCGAAGGACAATCAGCTCAAAAAGGGCGACCTCATGGTCACTACGGGTACGAGCGGACTCTTCCCGAAGGGATACGCCCTCGGAACAGTCGAGAGCATAGGCTACGAGGAGACGGGACTCTCTATGTACGCGGAATTAGAGCCCGGTATCGACATAACAAGACTTTCCTCCGTTTTCGTTATAACCGATTTCAGTGGAAAGAAGGACTACTCCGATGAGGATTAAAACGACGCGCGAAAAGCGCATCTTCTACATCAAGGGCATTCTCCGCTGGACACTGTACTATGTGCTGATATTTTTCAGCTTCATCATCATGACCTCGGGGACATGGACAAAGCCTATCCTGCTTATCCCGATAGCAATGTGCATCGCCGCTGAGAATAACCGATACGGCGCTGTGGTCACGGCAGCTATATGCGGATTCCTCATTGATACAGCGTGCGGCAGGCTTTTCGGCTATAATGCGGTGCTTCTGACGATATTCAGCATATTGATATCACTGCTGTTTGAACTGTATCTGAAACACAAATTCGTGAACTATATCCTGCTCACATCCGCTGTCTCATATATACAGTGCCGACTCGATTACAGGTTCTACTATCAGATTTGGGGATATGAGGGCGTTGAGAAGATATTCACCTCGGTACTGCTCAAGGCGTGGGTATATACGGTAATATCGGCGGTTTTCATCTACCTCATCTTCAAGCTGATAAACCGCTTCCTCATGCCGAGGACTCACCTCACAATTGAAGAGGCTATCACCAAGATACAGACAAAATGACAGTATGCCGCACTGATGTGCGGTTTGCTTTTTTGAAAAAACAAAAGGACAAATTTTTGGAGGTTCATCTTGAAACAGATAAGCGAAGCCGTTAAATCTATTATATGTATCATGCTCGTGATACTGCTTGCGGTGCTAAGCTCTATGCGGCTCATGAAAATACAGATAGTCGGGGACGAGAATATCATTACTCCCGAGCAGTTCGACCCCGATGTTTCTTCCTATTCACACAGGACTACCGCTGCACGCGGCGAAATACTCGATTACAACAACAATGTCATAGTCACAAACAAGTCGAGCTGCAACCTCGTCCTGCAAAATGCTACCTTCCCCTCCGATCTGCAGGAGGGCAATAAGACTATCCTCGTCCTCTGCAACGCTCTAAAGGAGCACGGCTATGCTTTCAAGGACTCGCTCCCCATTTCAGCCGATACTCCGTATGTTTTCACGAGCGACGATACCGCGGAGGTAATAGAAAACCTCAAGCTCAACGTGTATGCTTCCGCTGAAAACTGCATCGACAAGCTCATTGATGACTATAAAATAGCCGACACCTATTCCGACGAGGAGAAGCGCATGATCGCAGGTGTCAGATATGAGATGATAGCTCAGGAATTCAACTTCGGCGTTGACCTCGTACTCGCGGAGGACGTTGACTCCGAGACTATCGCTCAGCTAAAGGAGCTCGGCAACTTTTACAGCGGTATCGAAGCCGTTGAGAGCTCGGAGCGCGATATAGTCCGCGGAGACATTCTCCCCCATGAGATAGGTACTGTCGGTCCTATCTACGCGGAGGAATACGATAAGCTCGAAGCTCAGGGCTATGCTATGAATGACAAGGTCGGCAAGAGCGGTATCGAGTCTGCTCTGGAGACTACTCTGCGCGGTCAGAACGGCGAGGAGGAGCTGAAAGTCCTCGACGGTGAGGTCGTTGACAGAAAGACCATTACCCCGACTCTTGCAGGAGATACCGTGAAGCTCACAGTCAGCGGCACTTATCAGCAGAGGCTTCAGGGGATACTCAACAACTTCATTGCAAATTTCCAGTCCTTCAACACCAACCCGAAGCTCACGAATGTAAAATGCGGAGCTATCGCTGTGCTCGACGCGAAAACGGGTGCGGTCAAGGGCATGGCTACTGCTCCGACATACAACTTAAAGGACTACTCTGAGCACTACGATTACTTCCTCAATGCCGAAAATTCGCCGCTCATGAACCGCTGTACCTACGGTCAGTACCGTCCCGGCTCGACCTTCAAGACTATCACCGCAACAGCAGGTCTCAACGAGGGCATTATCACAGGCAACACGGAATTCTACTGCGGCGGCGCTAACAGCTTCAAGTACCACGGCGGTACCTACGGCTGTACAGGCTTTCACGGCAATATCTCGGTACGCAGAGCTATCGAGGTCTCATGCAACGACTTCTTCTATACGGTCTCTGACCGACTCGGTATCGACAAGATAAACCAGTACGCGACACTCTACGGTCTCGGCTCTCCGACCGGCATTGAGACAGGCGACGCAGAGGGCTGGCTGTGCTCCCCCGAAACCTTCGCAGCCAACGGTCAGGAATGGTACATCGGTTATGTAATTCAGGCAGGCATCGGAAATCAGGACTGCGGCATGACTCCGCTTCAAATGGCGGTGGTCGCAAATACCATCGCAAACCGCGGTGTGAGATACAAGCCGTATCTCGTTGACAGCTACCACGAATTCGGCTCAAATGAGCTCATTTCCGAAACCAAGCCGACAATTGCAGAAACTATCAACCTCAACTACGACTACGTCTATGACTACATCATCGACGGCATGATAGACGCTTCAAAGAATGTCCCCGCGAAGTATTCGCTTTCAAATCTCGGATTTGATGTCGCTATCAAGACGGGTACTCCTCAGATAAGCTCCGACCTCAGCAAGCAGAATTCGTTCTTCATCGGCTTCGCTCCTGCGGACAAACCCGAAATAGCTTTCGCAGGCGTTATCGAGGGCGGTGACTACTCAAAGTACATGATACGCGATATTATCCTTGAGTATCAGAAGTGCTACGGTCTAAACGGCGTAAAGCCGACCGAAACCGGACTTGCCGACGAGGTGAGACAGTTCGGCACAGCAATACCGGGCGAGACTGCCACGACCACCACATCGGCTGTTACGACCACAACGGCAGTTACTCAGCAGTATACCGTCCACGAGACAACAGTGACATATCAGGCAGAGCAGTGGACAGCCGCTCCCACAGAGGCTCAGACACAGGCTCCCGAAACTCAACCCGTAACAGCCGCCCCCGAGACTACGGCTCCGCCGCCCGAGACAGCCGCACAGGAAACTTTCCCCGAGCAGACAACGCAGTCTGAATGATTTTAGAAAAAGGATTTCAGGCGGTCGGAAGTGTGTGGCGTTTGCGTATTTGCCCACCCTCAAAATCACGCAAGGCTGTCAAGACCGCCGCCTGCGGCGCTTGTTTTAGTCTTGACAGACTGAGGGATTGTGGTATAATTAGCAAATGCGAATGCCGCTCTGTATAAATCAACAAAACTGTAAATATACATTTTATCCAAAATCCGCCCGACAGGCACACTTTATCGAGAATGGTACGATTCTCCGTGTACTGTCGGGCGGATTTTTTCGACTATGCAGTTATATAAGTCCGAAGTGCTCAAGGGCATTGGCAATGCCGTCCTCGAGGATAGGTGTCGTGACGTAGGAAACATACGGGTAGAGCTTTTCGGCTCCGCCCATTGCAATGCTGTTGGGGACTGCCTTCAGCATTTGCAGGTCGTTCATGCTGTCACCTATCGCATAGGCATTTTCTATCGTGATCCCGAGCCTTTTGAGTATCATGTCCATCGCAGTTGCCTTAGTAAAGCCTTTCGGGACATTCTCATAGAAGCCGTTCCCCCTGTCGATTATCGAGAAGTCCCTGCCGACCTCTCTCATGAAGCGCTCAAAATCACTGTTTTCATTCACCCAGATCACGAACTTGTCAAAGATGAAATCCTCGTCCTCGACCCTGCCTGTTATGTCAATACCCTCCTCGACAAAAGTCCTCATGAAGTCCTCAAAATCGGCAGTTTTCGGAGAGAGGCCGTCGAAAAAGTAACCGTCGGTGTGCTCATACACGGGCGTGACATTCAGCTCGCGCATGAGAGCGGCTGTCCTGCGGCAGAAGTCCCTTTCGAGTTTGTTGTGGAAGATCACCTCTCCGCCGTACTCGATATACGTGCCGCAGCCGCAGAGCAGCCCGTCGAAGCCGAGCTCCCTTACGCGCCTGTTGACGTTGAAGGCTGTCCTGCCCGTATTTATAAAGGTGAGATTGCCGCGCCTTCGTGTCTCCTTTATTGCCTCCCTCGCAGATTCGGGAATGAAGGAGCGTCCGTCCTCAGTCACGAGCGTTCCGTCAATATCAAAAAAGATAACGTTTTTCAAATCATCACATCTTTCATGGTCGTTGTATCTCACTCATTATACTACATTGTTATAAAATTGTCAAGTAAGTGTGCCGCTCCCCTCTTGCTATTTCTGATTTTTTGTGCTATAAATGACCTTATTCGGCATTACAATCCCTTAGTGGTCATCAAAGGTCATTAAGAACCCGAAATTTCGGCGCTTT
>ONNL01000175.1 GCA_900319195.1 uncultured Ruminococcus sp.
GCAGGACTTGCCCGTGCAGGCGTTGCAATGGCGGCGGCAGTATTCATGCTGATACCTCCTATCGTGGTATTCATGTTTGCTCAGAAGAATGTTATCGAGACAATGGCTCACTCGGGCATCAAGGACTAAGAAGTACGAAAGGGTGAAATAAGTGAAGAAAAGAAAGAAAAAGCTTTTATCGCTGGTTTTATCGGGTGTGCTTCTCGGAGGTGCGGTGTCATCTCTTACAGCGTCCGCAGGTGAACCTTACGACAGCTACAACTATGACGAATGGCTTGAGGCGGTGCCCTCTCAGTCGGGGTATATCGCTGACAGGAGCGTTTCGGGATATGACCTCGGGATAGGTGCATTCGACGCTCCGAGCGACATCTTCTGCGATGAGGACGGTATCTTCTATATCGTCGATACTGGAAATAACCGTATCGCTGCAGTTGATACGGATTTTGAAAACGTCATCAGGGTCTATGATAAATTCACAATGCCTGACGGCTCGACGACTACTCTCAATGAGCCGAAGGGAGTGTTCATATCGGCAGAAAACGGCAATATGTACATAGCCGATAACAAGAATTCGCGCGTACTCATCTCCGATAAGGAGGGCAATGTCATCTCCGAGATCACCAAGCCTACTTCTGATGTATACGACCAGAAGAGGACATTCCTTCCTCAGAAGGTGCTTGCCGACAAGGCAGGGAATGTGTATGTCGTGCTCGGAAATATCACGACGGGTGCGGCAATGTTCAACGCTCAGGGCGAGTTTACGGGATTCTACGGTGCAAACCGTGTTGAAGCAACTGCCGAGATAGTCGGCAATTACCTGAAGAATCTGTTTACGTCCGAGAAGAAGAAATCGCATAAGGCGAGAAATGTACCTACGGGTATAACGAGCTTTGACATTGAGGGCGACTTCATCTTTACCTGTACATCGTCCTCAACACAGACTACCGACACTGTAAAGAAGCTCAATGCGGCAGGAAAGAACATTTTCGCAAACTACACTATCTCATACGGTGACTATACTCCCATGTATGACACCTCGCAGAATAAGGTGCTCAAGCCTGCTATCTGCGACATCGACATTGCGGAAAACGGCGATATAAACTGCCTTGACTTTACAACGGGACGTGTATTCCAGTATGACAAGGAGTGCAATCTGCTGTTCATAACGGGTACTATCGCAAGACAGCTCGGAGGCTTCGATCATGTCGAGGCTCTCGAGTCCTACAAGGAAAACCTCTATGTCGTGGACTCCTCAAAGGATACGGTAACTATCTTCGTTGAGACTTCGTTCGGGAAGATCGTTCACGAGGCAGTATCGCTCTTCAATGAGGGCTATTACGAGGAGGCTCTTGAGCCGTGGAATGAGGTGCTCAGACGCGACGGAAACTACTATGCTGCATACTACGGAATAGCGTCGGCACTTCTCCGCAAGGGCGATTACAAGGGCGCTATGAAATATGCAAAGAAGATCCAGGCAGTAGGCATTTACAACAAGGCGTTTGAGGGCTATCGAATGGAATTCCTCAAATCGCACTTCACGCTGATAATTCTCATCATTGCTGCATTTGCGGCTCTGCTGGTATTCCTTTCGAAGCAGAAGAAAAAGCGTGCACTTGCTGAGGCGGCAAGGCTTGAAGAGGAAAAACGAAAACAGGAAGAAAAGGAGGAGGAATAAGCTTATGATGGACCTGACACAAAAGGAATGGGTCAAGCATTCTGTCACGCATCCCTTTGAAGGCTTTGAGGATATGCGCTGGAAAAAGGCAGGCTCGCTGAAAACAGCTTTCCTCATCGTTCTTGCCTTTTTCGTCGGGACAGTGCTCTATCAGCGAAACTTCGGACTTCAGTTCGCAGCGGTCAATGATAAGCTGTTCAATATCGTCCCGTACTTTATCCGCAGTGTCGTGCTCTTTGCCACATGGGTAATTGGCAACTGGGCGGTGTGCACCCTCCTCGACGGTGAGGGCACGATGAAAAACATCTGCATTTACAGTGCCTATTCGCTCATACCGTATATAGCAATGCTGTTTATTATACTTATCCTCTCGCATATTCTCATTCAGGACGAGATAGTATTCATCGTTGTGATACGGTATATCGGCACAGGCTGGACGGCGCTGCTGCTGTTTTCGGCAATAAAGTCGGTGCACCAGTATTCCGTCGGCAAGACTATATTTGCGATACTTCTCACAATTGCCGCAATGCTGATAATGCTTTTCCTGCTCGTACTCTTCATGTCACTTATCCAGCAGGTATACATCTTTATTTCGACTATCTATACGGAAATAACGTATAGATTAAGAGTCTGATGAAACGGCGGTGGTAAAATGAGTAACAGGATAAAACGATTTTTACTCTGTCTGCTTGCTGTTTCGACAATGACGGTCACGGGCAACATCTACGCTGAGGGCGAGGAGGAAACAACTGCGGCTGAGACCTCCGAGGAAACAGAAGAGTCCGAGAGCGGAGAGAACGCAGACACAGAGACAAAGGCTAAGCGCTCGGAGTCCGTTGAAAAGGCGGATTTCAGCGTTGAGGACGTGAAAACGTATCTCAAGAAGATCGGCACGTCGGAGGGTCTTGACTACTACTTCAAGAAGGACAAGATAGAGGATGCCATCTGGGAGGAAAACGGCGGCAAGCCCGAAAAGAAGTCCGATTACACAGACGAGCAGAAGGCTCTTGCGGACAAGATAGACGACATCAAAAAGCTCGGTACTATCGTTGCTGTTGACTCCTCAGCGGGGACGGCTGTTGCTTCGTTCAAGTCGGACAGCAAGTGCGACGAGGGCAAGCTCTTCGTCAGCGACGGCGGACGCTATATTGTCATTACCGACGAGGACAAGACCAAGGTCATCGGCTCGAAGCAGATAATCTCGTCGCTCGACGACCCGAATGTGTTCATTTCTGACGGCGGCAAGACGATCGACCTCATGGACAAGACAAACAAAAAGGTCGAGGAGACCTTCACCTATTCCTCCGACGATGACGGCATGAGGGTCTATAAGTCGGCTTCCTCCGATAAGTTCGCGTGGGTTGCGGACGATATGTCTGTATTCTACGGTATCTATCGCTGCGGCGCGGAGAACGACAGCTTCCGCATGATAGTGGACGACAGAAATGCCAACTTCGGCATAGAAAACAAGGAGACGGGCTACACCTGGTGGGCATCGCCGTTTGGAGCTACACGCGACCCCCTTGCGAATCAGCTGCTCAACGACGGTGTGCGCTCGACTAACACCATGAACTTCGGTATTCCCGAAAAGCGCAACAATCAAAATTCGCTCTACTCCCATACCGACGACTGCACAACATCTGTCAGCGACATCACAAACGGTATCAGGATAACCTACAACTATTCCTCGGCAGGATTCAGCTTCCCCGTTGACTACACTCTCGAGGGCGACCACATGAAAGCAAGCCTGAAGGTCTCAGAGATAAAGGAGACTAACAGCGCGAATGTTGCGACGGAGATAACCGTGCTCGGAAGCTTCGGAGCGGCATCCGATAAGGAGGAGGGCTATTTCGTCATTCCCGACGGAAGCGGCGCTCTTGTAAGATTCAACAACAACAGGACAACGCAGTCCAATGCTTACAGACAGGCGGTCTACGGCTCGGACGTTACGGTAGTGCCTACGACGAAGGGTGCTGTCACCGAGCAGATATATCTCCCCGTTTACGGCATAGTCAAGGACGACAACGCCATGATGGTCGTAGCGTCTAAGGGCGACTCGAATGCAGTGCTCTCGGCGCAGGTGTCAAAGCAGTCCAACACGAGCTATAACCTCTGCAATTTCACGTTCACCCTGAGAAATACCGACACCTACTATATGTCGGGAAACAGCAATCAGGAGTTTACGGTCTTTGAGAGCGGAAAGATAAAGTCGGACGACATAGAGCTGCTCTACTATCCTATCTCAAAGGAAGGCGCGGACTACACCGACATTGCGGAGTGCTACAGAAATTACCTTGTGAATGAAAAGGGCGTTACAGCCAAGACCACTGAGAATGAGGCGGCGGCTTACATCGACCTCTACGGCGGCGTACTGAAAAAGAAGCCGATTCTGGGCATACCGATAACAATGAAGTCAGCCGTGACGACCTATTCACAGGCGGAGGACATTCTCACAAAGCTCAAGAGCAGCGGAGTTGACGACATGGTCATCTCCTATAAAAACTGGACAAATGACGGCATAAAGAACAAGGTCGATACCGACGCGAAGGCTTCGGGCAAGCTCGGCGGCAAAAAGGACTTCAAGTCGCTCACCTCGCTCATTGACAGCAGCGGTTGGGAGCTCTATCCTGTATCTGATGACCGCGATTTCTATTCGGGCAACGGCTACTTCTCATTCACAGATACAGCGGTAAGAGTTTCGGGGGCGTATTCGAGAATCGTCAGTTACGACAGAGCCTACGGCATTCCCGACGGCTTCAAGAAGAATATGTCGCTCATCTCGCCGAGCTGCTTCGGAGAGGTGTTCAGTGACCTCGGAAAAGGCTACTCTAAGGCAGGTCTTGACGGCGTTTCACTTGACACCA
>ONNL01000192.1 GCA_900319195.1 uncultured Ruminococcus sp.
ATGTCATTAAGTAGTGAAACAAAAGGACTTTACTCTCTGTTCTCTATGAGTAAAGTCCTTTTTTTATTGGGATTTATGTAAATGAACGATTTTAAAATCATATTACAGCAAACGACAAAAACTTTTGTCGTTTGCTATAATTATAAAGCATTTTCGTGCATTAGTCAATACGAAAGCAGATAAACAGCCTGCACATTTTGTCCCCGATAAAAATGGAAAGAAATGGAACAAAAACGGCTGACGCCTCATCCGAAGCGTCAGCTGCTTATATTACCTGATAGACCACTGCTGTCAAAAGGCTATTTTCTGCCCACTGCCAGCTTTACCACATTGTATGCACCGTTGTATATTCCGACCTTATCCGCTGTGATTATCGAATCGCACATCCTTGCGATTATGTCGCCGTTATTCTGTATCAGCCTCAGCATAGCGGCAGTCTCGGCAGGAGTTGAGCACTCGTAGGTGCCGTCGCCTATCTCAGCCGCTCTTATTGCACCCCATGCCTCGTGTCCGCCAACGCGCTTTATCATGAGCTTGGGTATCGGATAGAATGCAAGCTCGCTCGGCTTGGTTATCAGCACGTCCGAACAGCGCATGAGCAGATTTGTCGAGTAAACAGCCGCAAAGATATCCCCATGGCAGAATGCGTGGATACCCTTCGGGGAGCCTTCATAGGCACTCTCTGCGAACTCCGAGGTCTCGGCAAAATCGTTGAAATGCTCGGTCACGAACGGCTTCATGCCCGGTATCTCCGCGCACAGCTCCTTCCACACATTTATGTGGTCTCCGACATTCACGAACAAAACCGCCCTGCCCTTTTTGATATACGGCATGAGCTGCCTGATGACCGTCACGAATATCTCCTTCTGCGCTCCTGCACCGCCTACCGACATGAGCCAGCGCTTTGCCTTGCCGCTGCACGCACGGTCAGTCCTCATTGCACAGTCTGCACCGATATTGCTGACAAGCTCATGGTCAATATAGTGACCCGTATAGACTACCGAATCCTTGGGCATAGGCTTGAGCTGACGCTTCTTGTCCATTCCTCTCAGCGCTCTGTACCCGAGGTATGACGAGGGAGTCTGCACGGTATGTATCGAGCCCTCCGCAAGATGAAGAGCCATAGGCCAGTTGTCAGGGATAGCATTCACCACATTGTGCAGACCTGCGTGCACAGCCGCCTGTGCAGGCCAAACGTGAGTTGCAATATACGGAATATCCCTCGGCAGCTCGCGGAACACCGATGTCATGAGCTCTGCGGTCTTTTGGTCGCCTGCATTGTACGAGAGCTTGCGGAAGCCCTCGCTGTTGAGCGGCTCCCATACAAGCTTATTGAACAGCGGTATCTGCTGCGACAGCCTCGAAGCGAGCGAGTACATACGGTTCTGCTCGGCTATTATTTTTCCGCCCGTGGTCTGTGTGAATGAATGAAGGTCGAACCAGTAGGGGACATACCCCATAGCGTGCGCCGCAGAAGCTATCGCCATAGAAATGCGGTAATGCCCGAATCCCATGCGGATATTTCCGATGACCACCGACCTGTCATCGAATTTGCAGCTCTCCGCGCCGCCTATAACGATATTCTGCACACCGAGCGCCTTGCCTATCGCAGAGGCTGGCTTTGACGAGAGCCTGTACACCGTATCGGAATCATCACCGAATTTACGCAGATATTTGGCTTTTTTGCGTATCGCCTTTTTGTAGACACTGTCGGATATTTCGTTCTTAAAAATAAATTTTGATCTGTCCATAACTTATTTCCTCCAAAACTATTGACAAGAGCGGAAAAATATGATAGACTAACTATCAGATGATATATAGTCTATCACAAAAAAGGAGGTTTGTCAAGTGGACAGTGAATTTTCACAGGAAAAATTTCGCAGCATGAGAATAGAGAATGCTGTCCGCCTTGCCGCAGAGATGTTCATAAGGGACGGCATAGACAACGTAAAAATGACTGATATAGCCGAAAGGAGCGGCATCGGAGTGGCTACGCTCTATCGGCATTTCAATACAAAGACGGGACTTCTCATCGCTGCAATGACTTACAAATGGCAGGAGCTTGAAAAGCTGTTCAGCGGAGTCTTTGAGTCGGAGGTCTTTCTTGCACAGAGCGGCATAAAGCAGCTCAGAGACCTCATGCGCGTATTTCTGGTGCTCTTCACCGCTCATGCGGATTTCATGCGCCTGCTTGCTGAATTTGATGTATTTATAAGGACGGAAAAGGTCTCAAAGGAGGAGCTTGCGGACTACGACAGGTCGATAATAAACATCTATCCGTACTTCGAGCACGCATACAAAAAGGGACTTGACGACGGCACTGTACGCGAGACAGAGGATTTCCACCTTTTCTACACCGCTCATGCCCACGCTGTCATGGAGCTTAGCAAGAAGCTCATACAGGGTGAGCTTATCCCCTCCGACGATTTCCGCAACGCAGAGGCGGAGATCTCCATACTCATCGACACGGCTGTTGCCTATCTGAGAAAGGAGCAGAATCATGCAGGAAAAGAAGATCGCATCCAATAAGATATTATGGATATTTGCCATTGGTCAGCTCGGCTGGTCAACGCTTTCAGGCATCGTCACGAACCTCCTCGTATTCTTCTACCGACCGGGGCAGGAGGCTCTCAATGACGGTCAGATACTTTTCGTCACGAAATCCACATTCATCGGTCTCACTGTTATCGGACTTATCTCGGCGGTCGGCCGTATCTTCGACGCAGTGTCCGACCCGTTCATCGCAGGAAAGTCCGATTCACTCAGACATAAGCTCGGACGGCGCATACCGTTCATGAGATATTCTGCTATCCCGTTCGGACTTATCACTGTGCTGATGTTCATATCGCCCGTGAACCACAAAAGCCCGATAAATGCAGTTGCGCTGTTCATCTGTGCAATGCTGTTCTATCTGTGCATGACCTGCTACTGCACACCGTACAATGCGCTTATCCCCGAGCTTGGACGTACACAGAACGCGCGTATAAACCTCTCCACGTTCATCTCCGTGACGTTCTTCTTCGGCACGGCGCTTGCGTATGTTGTACCGGTCGCGGCAGGTATGCTCAAGGGCTCGCTCGGCTACGCAAACAGCTATCGTGTGGCTATCGGAGTGCTTGCGGTGATAGCAGTCATCTGTATGCTTATTCCTGCATTCCTCATCGATGAGAATCAATATGCCGACACCACTCCCACCGAGGCTTCCGCATTCAGCTCACTGACAGCGACATTTCGCAACAAGGAATTCCGCACTTTCGTGGCTTCGGACATTCTCTACTGGCTCTCGCTCACGCTCTTCCAGACAGGTTTGCTGTACTACGTAACAGAGCTCATGGGACTGAAGGAGTCCATGTCCACCGTCCTCTTTATCACGATGTCGGTCGTTTCGCTGATGTTCTACCCTGCGGTGAACATCTTCTCGAAGAAGCTCGGCAAGAAGAAGCTCATTGCATTCGGCTTCATGTCCTTCTCCGTGACGTTCTTCATAACCGCATTTGCAGGAAAGGTCGGCATTCCCGGTATTGCCTACGGTATCATCATAGCGGTGCTCGCTTCTCTGCCAATGGCTATACTCGGCATACTTCCGCAGGCTGTTGTCGCTGATATCTCTGAGGCTGACAAGCTCGACACAGGCGAGAACCGTCAGGGAATGTTCTATGCGGCGCGTACCTTTGCATTCAAGCTCGGTCAGTCGCTCGGACTGCTCATCTTCACGAGCCTTTCCTCTATCCATGAGGACACAGGTCTCGGATACAGGCTCACTGCCATTGTTGCGACAGTGCTCTGCATAGCAGGCGGACTGGTATTCACAAGATACAACGAAAAGAAGATAATAACACGCATATCTGATAACACGGAGGACAAACAAAATGCTTAAATTTGGCAACGTGACATTTTCCTACACCGAGGACGACGAGTCCTTCTTCGTCAAGACCTCGCGCTCTGTGCACAATGACAGGGTCGAACTTGAAATAACCGCCGACGGCAATGTGTTCAGCATCTGGGTATACACCGACAGGGAGATAACTATCGGGACGGTGACCGCGTTCTTTGAATACCCGTTCAGCAAGCCCGAGAAGATATTCCTCAACGGCTATCAGTCATGGACGGACAGCTATGAGCGCCCGACAGACAGCAAGATGCGCGGCATTGACCATATTCCTGCCAATGTTCGCAGGAAGTACAGGTTCTCGCAGTACGGCGACTACAATTTCCATGACTACTCCTATGAGCGCGGCGAAATGCACGGCTGGAGCTACGGATATATCCGCTACGGCGAGGAATACGACTTCATTGGCTCGCTCGCTGAGGACACAGGCTTCACGAAGATAGTGATGTCCACTAAGGACAACAAGATCACGCTCACAAAGGACTGCGGCGGACATACATTCAGCGGCAAATACTGCGCGATGAAAATACTGATGAAAACAGGCAGCGAGGACGTTGTGTTCGACCGCTATTTCGAGCTGCTCGGCACTAAGCTGAACCCCGAAGCGAAGCAGATATTCGGATATACGAGCTGGTATCGTCACTATCAGAACATCAGCGAGGACATTATCCGCACAGACCTTGAGGGTCTGCGCTCGCAGAAATACAAGGCAGATGTTTTCCAGATAGATGACGGCTATCAGAAAGCTGTCGGTGACTGGCTGTCGGTCGATGAGGGGAAATTCCCGAACGGCATGAAGGCAGCTGCCGATATGATAAAGGGCGAGGATATGCTCCCTGGTATCTGGCTGGCACCGTTCGTGTGTGAAGAAAAGTCCGACATCTTCAAGCACCACCCGTCGTGGCTGCTCACTGATGAGCATGGTGAATTCGTGTCGGGCGGCTCAAACTGGAGCGGCTTCTACGCGCTCGACATCTACGATCCCGAGGTGCGCGAGTATCTGAAAACCGTCTTTGACACCGTCGTGAACGACTGGGGATACAAGCTGCTCAAGCTCGATTTCCTCTATGCCGCGTGCATTATACCGCGTGAGAACAGGACTCGCGGAATGATCATGGCTGACGGAATGAATTTGCTGCGTGAGCTTGCAGGCGACGCTTTCATTCTCGGCTGCGGAGTGCCGCTCGCGTCGGCATTCGGTAAGGTGGACTACTGCCGCATAGGCTGCGATGTGAGCCTCGACTGGAACGACAAGCCGCATATGAGGCTGATGCACCGTGAGAGAGTCAGCACCCGAACGACTATCCTCGACTCTGTTTTCCGCCGTCAGCTAAACGGACGCGCGTTCCTGAACGACCCTGATGTGTTCATGCTGCGCTCGGACGAGAATTCCATGACACCTGCCCAGAAGCTCTGTCTTGCTGAGGTCAATGCTCTGTGCGGAAGCGTGCTGTTCACCTCCGACAATGCCGCCGAATATTCTGACGAGCAGCTGAAAGTCCTCGATAAGATAATGGCTATCCGCAGCGCAAAGGTGGTGTCTGCGTCAGTCAGCAGGGATAAGCTGTGTATCCATGCGGTATACAACGGCAAAAAGGTCAGACGTGTTTATGATATATGAGATGAACCTATTGAGTCACAAACTCTGCTTCTGAAACAATGGCGTGGGAGAGCAATTCTTCCACGCCTCTTGATATTTCTTCATTTTTATGTTATTTTGAAGTAACCTTCCTGTACAATTCTGCACAATACTGTATAGTCCTGTACAATCCCGAAAAATCGGCACTTTTCTTGGTAGAAGCAAAAAAAGCCCGAAATCACGCAAAACTGAAAAAAACTCAAAATCATCAAAACTTGGTAGAAAATCGGTAGATGAACCTTTCTACCAAAGTTGGTAGAAAACCGAAAAAGTTGGTAGAAAGCCTGTTGACAAGGATAGCGAATAGTGTTTCGTATTGAAGCGCTGTCCGCTATTTTTATGCCTAAAATTGAATATGTGTACAACGCTTCTCAGGAATGGGAAGCGTTTTTCTTTTTCAGATTGAATGTCAAGGAGGTCTTTCTATGCCCAACGCATTATCAGAAGCAAGAGCATTTGATGTGCCTGAATTTTTCAGGTTTCAGAAAAAGTAGCAGCGAGATGTTCTCGATGCGATGCTCAACAATGAAAACAATGACTACTCTATCCTCAAGGAATACGCGAGCACACAGGCAGGCGGTACAAGTACGCTTGACAAATCAGTTGCTGACTTCAACAACGACGGAGCAGTTGACTCATCCGACGCGGCACTTATACTCAAAGCCTATGCCGAAAAACAGGCAGGCAAATAAAAAACGCTGTTTTCATTAAAACCTTTTCCGGATAACGGCTTGGTTGTAAATCTCCCATGCCTGTATTATTCAAAGTCAGTGATCATACACTTTGAGCCGAGGATATATACTATGCATTTTTTTCTTATTGGTATGGGTACCTCTAAAAACCTGTTTGGTCAAGGAAAAATCAGATAGGTGCTGTAGATGTTAGGAAAACTGTCGCAGGCGGGCTTTCGCCCGGTAA
>ONNL01000177.1 GCA_900319195.1 uncultured Ruminococcus sp.
CTTCTGCTTCGCAGAGGTGTACCCCAAGGGCACTTCCGTTGGGCGTCCACCGGACACCCGCACCCTGCACCGCAGGGAGTCACCTTCGAGCTCCTTTCCTAAAACTTTAGTTTGAAATTTTTAAGGGATATAGCGCACGCGGTCTGTTAAGACCGTAAGTATTTTAGCGCTATATCCCTTAAAAATTTGAAGCAATGCCTTCACGAAAGCAATCCGAGAAAGCCTCTATCTCAGAGAGCACCCATGATAAATACATATAAAAACTTATATGTGTTTTTTCAGAGGAACTGTTTGAGCAGAGCTATTCTCTGTATCTGCTTCGGGGCGTAAGCCTAAATTTTCCCCATATATAGCGCAGCATAACCATGCCGTCTGAAAAGACTAAGAACGCTATATATGGGGGATTTCAGCTTAAAGTCATTGAAAGGGGGGGACGGGGGAAAGGCTTTCCTCAGAAAGTTTCCCCCCGATAATTACCCAATATACGTTATTATTCAGCAGTTGTTTCTTCCTCAGCAGGAGCTTCATCAGGAGCAGCCTCATCGGCAGCTGTATCGCCGCCGTCAGCAGCCTTATCTGTATCCATACCCGAGATAGTGAAGTTTACTTCAACAGTAGTCCACGATGCAAAGTCGTCGGGACTTACTACCTGAGGAGAATAGTCAGCGCAGGCAGGAGTTGCGTTGCCGTCAGCGTCATAGAGGTTGCCGTCAACTGATCTTGCGTCGGGTGAAGGCTCATTAACATACTTGTTGAAGAGGTTTGCACGAGTCTCAACACCGTCATCAGATGATGTATAAGCCTTTGCGCTCATGGGGATCTCATTGCCGTCAACCTTGATAGAGTTTACTGTGATAACAGCGCCCGGGAACTTTGTCTCGCCGTCCTTTATCATTACAGACAGGAATTCAAGACCGCTGGGAACGCAGGAGTTATCACTTGCGTCGCCCGTTGTATCATAACGGAATCCGTTTGTATCAGCTGTTACGCTTACTGTATAGTCGCCGTTGCCTGTGATCTGCTCAACGCCTGCATTGTAGGTGAGCATTGTCTGGTCTTCCTTTCCCCAGTACTGGATCCACCACTGACCGTCAACGATAGCAAGGTAAGCGTCACCCGATTCAGCAACTATTGAATCCTCGAACTCGGTGTCCTCGATAGCTACGGTCTCAGCCGCAACTGTCGTCTCTTCCTCAGCAGCAGTAGTTTCCTCGACTGTAGTAGTTTCAGCCTCTGTAGTCTCAGCCTTTTTTGATGATGAGTCGCTGTCCTTTTTTTCAGAGCCGCAAGATGCCATTGCACCGCACATCATAGCAGAAGCGAGAAGGCAAGCCAAAAATCTCTTTGTGTTCATGATATATACCTCTTTCATAAGTTATTATGCCGCCTGTTAAGGTCGTATTTAACTATGCAGAGCATTGAGGGTCTCAGCATAGTTAGCTACTTTAATGATACACAATTTTCGCAATAAATTCAATTCACCGATTAAACAAACTTTTGTGCTGAAATTAGGTCTATTTGTACATTTTTCGTAACTGCGGGGCGGTCATTATAAAAAACAACGGGGAATTCCGCAAAGAGCAGCTTTCCCCGTTGGATATTTGTATGAGCGGCTGAAAATTGGCAAGTTATCCGGGCGGCGTTCGCATTTGCCCACCCGAAACGACCACCATAAAAGTTACTTACTTCAATATCAGCTCAGCTCGAACATTCCCGTATAGAGCTGATAGTATTTTCCGCGCTGAGCGATAAGCTCGCGGTGGTCGCCGCGCTCGATTATCTTTCCGTGCTCGAGCACCATGATTGCCTGTGAATTGCGGACTGTCGAGAGCCTGTGCGCGATAACGAATACCGTCCTGCCCTCCATAAGACCGTCCATGCCCTTTTCTATGAGGGACTCGGTACGTGTATCTATCGAGCTTGTAGCCTCGTCGAGAATGAGCACGGGTGGATCCGCGACAGCCGCTCTTGCAATTGCAAGGAGCTGTCTCTGTCCCTGACTGAGATTGCCGCCGTCAGCCGTAAGCATGGTATTATAGCCGTTTTCAAGGTGAGTGATGAAGTTGTCGGCATTTGCAAGCTTTGCCGCAGCATAGACCTCCTCGTCCGTTGCGTCAAGCCGTCCGTAGCGGATATTCTCCATTACCGTACCTGTGAAGAGGTGAGTGTCCTGAAGAACTATCGACTGCGAGCGGCGCAGATCGCTCTTC
Source organism: uncultured Ruminococcus sp. (assembly GCA_900319195.1). GTDB lineage: Bacteria > Bacillota > Clostridia > Oscillospirales > Ruminococcaceae > Ruminococcus. The sequence goes on from ONNL01000177.1 coordinate 2,211, forward strand.
TTTATCTTGTTGATATTTATCCCGTCATAGCGTATCTTGCCGTCGGGGACATCATAGAAGCGGTTGATGAGATTCGTTATCGTGGTCTTTCCGGCACCCGTCGAGCCGACAAAGGCTATCTTCTGACCGGGCTTTGCGTAGAGGCTTATGCCGTTGAGGACTGTCTTGTCGGGCTCATATCCGAAGTAAACGTCGTCCAGCTCGACATTGCCGCACACCTCCGTGTAGGTTATAGTGCCATCAGCCTTGTGGGGATGCTTCCATGCCCAGCGCTCAGTGCGCTTGTCTGTCTCGGTTATAGTGCCGTCGGGAGCTATCTCCGCATTGACAAGTGTTACATATCCGTCGTCAGCCTCGGGCTTCTCGTCGATAACAGCGAATATCCTCTCCGCTCCTGCAAGCGCGGTGAGAACGGAGTTGAGCTGCTGAGAGACCTGAGTGATAGGCTGTGCGAAGGTACGTGTGAACTGGAGATATGATACGACAGTACCCACAGTCATTCCGCCGACTCCCTTGACTGTCATGATACCGCCGATTATAGCGGTCACAGCATAGTGCAGATACGAGAGATTGTTCATTATCGGCATGAGGATATTTGCAAAGGTGTTCGCTCTTGTGGAAGCCTTGCAGAGCTCGTCGTTGAGCGTGTTGAACTCCTCGTTTGCCTTGTCCTCGTGGCAGAATACCTTGACGACCTTCTGACCGTCTATCATTTCCTCAATGTAGCCGTTTACGCTGCCGATAGCCTTCTGCTGAGCAATGAAGCCTTTGCTGCTGTGAGCGCCGATGAAGCCGATCACCCTTACGATGAGCAGGAGCATTGCAACGACTATGATGGTGAGCTGCCAGCTGTATATGAGCATTGCCGCAAATACACCGACTATCGTTATTGCCGACGATATGAACTGCGCCACGCTGTTGCTGAGCATTTCACGGATAGCGTCGGTGTCGTTGGTGTAAAGGCTCATGAGCTCGCCGTGAGTGTGCTTGTCAAAGTAGCGAATGGGGAGCATTTCCATTTTGTCAAAGAGGTCGTTTCTGATGCGCATGAGAGTTGTCGTGGATATTTTCAGCATCATGCGCTGATAGAAGAACGACGAGAATGCTCCGAGCACGTAGATGATGCCCATTACAACGATTAGCGTGAAGAACTCCGTCTTGTCATGATGTCCCGTGTCGAGAGCCTCTTCAATGTTGTCGATAACGGGTTTAAGCAGGTAGTTTCCTGCGATTCCTGCAAAAGCGCTGAGGAAAACTCCGATAACGACGAACACGAGCTGTAACTTGAAGCCGTGCATATAGCTGAAAATTCGCTTCAGAGCTGCTATGGTGTTCTTCGGCTTTGCTAAGGGACGTTTCTGCTGTCTCGGCATTATTCCTCATCTCCCTTCTGCTGTGATTCATATACCTCGCGGTAGATCTCGCTCGATTTGAGAAGCTCCTCATGAGTGCCGA
>ONNL01000102.1 GCA_900319195.1 uncultured Ruminococcus sp.
AGTCGAGCTCATCGACCAGTATTACTACGAGGTCGCTATGGGACGCAAAACGGACGCTCTCAGACTTCTCCTTGCGGCATATTCGCCCGAGTCCGCAATGGTCTTCTGCAACACCAAGCGCATGGTGGACGAGCTCACCGAGGCACTGCTCAGGCACGGCTTCCGCGCGGCGGGGCTCCACGGCGATATGAAGCAGTCCCAGCGCACACAGGTCATGAACAGCTTCAAGAGCAAGGCGATAAGCATACTCATTGCCACCGACGTTGCCGCGCGAGGTATCGACGTTAAGGGCGTTGACGCGGTGTTCAACTACGATCTGCCGCAGGACAACGAATACTATATCCACCGCGTAGGACGTACAGGACGCGCAGGCAAGACCGGTACAGCTCACACCCTCGTCAGCGGACGCAGACAGCTCCGTGAGCTCCGCGAGACAGCAAGGTTCACGAATGCCGATATAAAGGAGGCTCAGCTCCCCGACAGAAGCTCCGTCGTCGAGATGAAGATAGGCGCGTTCCTCACGAGAATTGCCGAATCCAAGGCAGATGAGCAGACCTCCTACGACGTTGTTGACAGGCTTGCCGCCCTCGGAGTTGACTACCGTGAGACAGCGGCGAGACTTATCAGCACTCAGCTCACCGCAGAGCTTGCGGATATCCCCGAATTTGACCGTCCGAAGCCGCTCCGCAGGGTCGGTAAGGGCGGCAGGGAGCAGACTGTCAGGGTGGACATCAACATCGGTCGGAACAAGCACATCGCTCCGAATTTCATACTCGGCGCACTCGTTGACGCGACGGGAATGTCGGGCAAGGACTTCGGAAAAATAGACATCTACGACGACCACACCACCGTCGAGGTGCCGGAGTCCGAGAAGGACTACATTCTCGAGAGCACCAATCCCATGAAGATAAACGGCAATAAGGTCGAGGTCAAAATGTGGGACGGCAGGTCCGGAAAGGGTGGAAAGTCCTCGGGCAGACCGTCGGGCAGAAAGCAGGAGCGCAGATACGGCGACGGTCACGGCATCGACCGACGGAAGTCCGCATACGGCAGGCGCGGTCACGACGCTGTTTTCCGTGACCATACCAAGAGCCGCCGCAAAAACAGCAAGAAACAGCATTCCACATGATTATGAAAGGTGATAAAAATGAAGGAAAAGAAAACGATAACACGGGTAATAGTTCTCGGTATGGCGATACTTATGCTGCTCTTCGCAATAGCAGTCCCCTTCCTCTCATAACAGAATGAGGATAAGGAGAAGGTACATTTTCTACGGCTGGGTGCAGGGAGTGGGCTTCCGCTGGAGAGCGCTCCATGCCGCAAGAAAAAACAACGTCACGGGCTTTGTCCGCAATCTTGACGACGGGAGCGTCGAAATGGAGGCGGAGGGCTGCGAGGAGGACATCGACAGGACTGTCATCGACATCGAGCGCAGCCGCTACATCTCTATCTGCGATATGGACGTGAAGAGCATTCCTCTGCAAGATGACAGGGACTTTGAGATACTCTGAAAATGTTTCAGAAAAGGCGTATTACAGCTTTTATATGAGTATTTGTATATTTATTGTGGGTCAACTCTCTGAACCAGAGGCTTTCTCGAGCTTGTTTCCTGAAGGCTTTGCTTCAAATTTTAAAGGGATATAGTGCTAAGAAAACTTGCGGTCTTAATAGACTGCCATGCGCTATATCCCTTTAAAAATTCAAACTAAAGTTTTAGGAAAGGGGGACGGGGTGCTGTTGGCACAAAGCTTTCCCCTGAAAATTCCCCCCGATAAAAATTCAGAATGCTCCTATAATGACCTGTGATACTATTACAACGGAGATAAGAGCGACGGGGTAAGTCGCAGCGTAAGCGGAGGCTACATTCTCCGTCCCTGCGGTACTTATCAGTGTACCCAAAGCAGGAGTTGAAGTCATACCGCCTGTTATCGAGCCGAGGTTATTGAGGAGGCTGAGCTTTAGGACATACTTCGCAAACAGGAAGCCGATGACCATAGGCACGGTGGTCATGATGATACCGTAGAGGAAGTAAACAGCCTCGAAGTACTCAACAAACTTCGCGCCGCCCGAAACTCCAGCGCCGATAAGGAAGAACATGAGACCAAGCTCGCGGAAGACCTTGAGGGTCGAATCCTTCGGCATGAGCGATATCTTGCCGCAGCGTCCGAAGTGACCGAAAACAAGCGAAACAAGCAGGCAGCCGCCCGTTGTTGAGAGTGAGAAATTCCTGAACTTGAACGAGCCGATGACGATACCGATAACAGCCGCAAGTGCAAACGGCATGATGCCGAAGCTGTCCATTTCGATGAGCTTGCCCGTTTCCTTTGCCTTGCTGCCCTTGGAATCGGCAGCTATGAGCTTTTCGCGCTCTGCCTTCATATCAGCCTTCATCATCTTGGGTATGAGCTGAACAAAAAGCACAACACCGATAACTCCGTAAATATAGGCGATACCGTAGCCGACCGAGACTATGCTCTGGAGGTGATCGGTAACAACTGCGTCCTTTGCCGCGGAGAATCCCGGGGTACTTGTAAGCGCTCCCGAGAGAATGCCGACGAGCATTGCCGTGAACTCATCAGGCTTGAGGTCAGTGAACTGTCTGCCGACCGCTATACAGCCTGCACAGGCAAGTCCGCCGGTACCGATTATTATTACCGCAAGAATTACGTAGGACTTGAAATTCTTCTTGAAGTTGCTGAAGAAGTTGGGTCCCGCGATGAATCCTACCGCCGTTACAAAGAGTATAAGTCCGAGGTTATCGACAATCTTCAGCGCGTTGCCGACAAAGTCCGTATTCAGCTCTGCCGAGAGGTCGTCGTAGAAAAGTCCGCCGTAGAGGAGAGCGATAATGAACACACCTGCTGTTCCGAGCGAAACGCCCTTTATTGTGAATCTTCCCAATATATAGCCAATCGCCGCGATACCGATAACCGAGATCATCAGGAATGAAACTTCGTGTATCGAGAGAAGCGGAGTATCGCCTATTTTAAACAAATCCATTTTATATCACTTATCTTTCATTGCATATTTCGGGACACATTTAAGTGTCCCGTTTTTTTCTGTGCAGCTTATCGGATAATGCTGCCGACAGATGAAATGCTCACCTGTTTTCCTGTGAGTTATTTACGTCTCTTGCATACTTAGGGAGAAGCATGGGTGAAGCAGTCTCAGCGCCGAGACCTGCTGCCTTTACCTCCTCGCTGAACTTAGCGATGTGGTCGAGTGTGAGACCCTCGGGAGTGACTGTCTCCTTAGCCTTTGCGGAAGCGTAGATACCTGCGTTTCTGCCGAATACGATAACGTCGAGCAGAGAGTTGCCCATGAGTCTGTTTCTGCCGTGGATACCGCCGACAACCTCACCTGCTGCAAAGAGGTTCTCAACACCTGTCATGCCGTCGGGAGTGATGTCAAGTCCGCCGTTCTGATAGTGGAGAGTCGGGTAAACGAGGATAGGCTCCTTACGGATATCAATGCCGTACTTGCCGAACATTCTGAGCATTGCAGGTATTCTCTTCTCGATAGTTCCCTCGCCGTTCTTGAGCTCTATCATAGGAGTATCGAGCCATACAGCGCTGCCGTTGGTAGTCTCTATGCCCTTGCCCCTTTCGGTGCACTCGCGGATAATAGAAGCCGCAGTTACGTCACGGGTCTCGAGCGGATGCATGAAAACATCGCCGTCGATGTTAACGAGCTTAGCTCCGAGCGAGCGTACCTTCTCAGTAACGAGAGCGCCGAAGATCTGGTCGGGATATGCCGCACCTGTCGGGTGATACTGGAGAGTGTCCGCATACATGAGCTTTGCGCCGACTCTGTATCCGAGGATAAGTCCGTCAGCCGTTGCACCATAGTGGTTCGAGGTCGGGAAGCCCTGATAGTGAAGTCTGCCTGCGCCGCCTGTTGCGATGATGACGGTCTTTGCCCTTGCAACGAGGAGCTCCTTTGTCTCCATGTTCATGAGCACCGCACCAGCCGCATTGCCGTTCTTATCGAGGATTATCTCGACAGCAGCCGTGAAGTCGATAACGGGTATCTGTCTGTTGAGGACTTCGTCACGGAGCGTTCTCATTATCTCAGCGCCCGAGTAATCCTTAGCCGCGTGCATTCTCTTGCGTGATGTGCCGCCGCCGTGAGTTGTTACCATTGTGCCGTCGGGAGTCTTATCAAATTCAACTCCGAGCTCATTGAGCCACTTGATAGCCTCGGGAGCCTTCATAACGAGCTTTTTGAGGAGCTCGGGCTTTGCAGCGAAGTGTCCGCCGCCGAATGCGTCGAGGTAGTGCTGTGCAGGCGAATCGTTGGGCTTGTCAGCAGCCTGAATGCCGCCCTCTGCCATCATCGTGTTAGCGTCACCGATACGGAGCTTGGTGACTATCATTGCCTTGACTCCTGCCTTATCAGCCTCGATAGCAGCAGATGCACCAGCTCCGCCGCCGCCGATGATGAGCACGTCCGTGTCATAGTCGGGGCTTGTGAGGTCAACGTCCTCAGCCTTTATCCTGCTGTGACCCTGCAAAAGAGCCGCAAGCTGTGTGGGTACCTTCTCGCCCTTGTTTGCGCCGACAGAGAGCACTGTGAACTCGCCCTGCTTATAATCGGGGTGAAACTGTGTGAGGAGGGTATCCTTTTCCTCCGCTGTCATTCTTCTCGGTTCGAGCTTTGCATTTTCCTCGCGCTTTGCAGCAACAGCCTTTGCAAGCTCGTTGTATCTATCGATCCTGTACATTGCGTTTCCTCCCTTACTTCTCTATCTCGCGGCAGTTATAGAGCTCCTTGAGCTCCTCGACAGGCTTGTTCATAACGTCCTCAATGAGCTTGTCGTACTGACCGTTGTTTATCTCGTCAACTCTGTCTGCAAGGTGCCTGCACTCAGGCTCGATGTACTTGCCGTTAAGTCTCCTTGCGAGCATTGCCACCTGCGGATGAGAGATGCCTGCAGGACAGCGTGATGAGCATACTCCGCACATTACGCAGTCGAATGACTCCTCAGCACACTTATCGAACTCGCCACGCTGTGCGTATGCGATGTACTGCATAACGTTAAGTCCCTGTGTGCACGCCTTTGTGCAGGCATTACAGCCTACGCACGAATATATCTCGGGGTAGAGCTGCATCATTATCTGCTGGTCGGGCTTTATTTCCTCGATGCTGTATATCTTCTTAACGAGCGGGAAGAAGGGCAGCGTTGCAACGTACATTCCCTCCTCAGCCTCTGTCTGACAGGCAAGACAAGCGTGGAGCTCCTGCTGACCTTTTATACGGTAGATAGTCGCACACGCGCCGCAGAAGCCGTTTCTGCAGCCTACGCCCCTGACGAGCTGATAGCCTGCGTATTCCATTGCTGTCAGTATAGTAAGTCCCTTCGGCACCTGATATCTCTTGCCGAAAAGATAGACATTGATCATATTTTCCATGAGATACTCTCCTTATCAATATTCGTCGGGCAGACTGTCAAGCTCATCAAAGCGGAAAACAGGTCCGTCCTTGCAGACATACTTATTGCCGATGTTGCAGCGTCCGCACTTGCCGACACCGCACTTCATGCGAAGCTCCATTGTCGTATAGACCTGCTGCTCGGTAAAGCCGAGCTCCTTGAGTCCTGCAAGAGTGAACTTTATCATTATCGGCGGTCCGCATACGAGGACTGTCTTGTCTGTCGTGGGAGCAAGCTCCTTGACATAGTTCGGAACAAAGCCTACGTGACCGTCCCAGCCCTCCTGCTCTCTGTCAATGGTGAGGTCTACCTCCATCTTGTCGTCCTTTAGCCAGTCGTCAAGTATTTCCTGATAGTCGCACAGGTCGTCCTTCGAGCGTGAGCCGTAGATGACCTGCAATGAGCCGTAGTTCTCACGCTTATCGCGGCAGTAGTTTATTACCGAGCGAAGCGGAGCAAGTCCGATACCGCCTGCGATAAAGAGGAGGTTCTTGCCCTTGAGCTCAGTCTCAACGGGGAAGGGTCTGCCATAGGGTCCGCGAATGGTTATCTGCTGACCGACCTCCATTGAGTGAAGCCACTCCGTAACACAGCCGCACTTCTTAATGCTGAACTCCATGTACTCGGTGTTCGTAGGTGAGGAGGTTATCGAGAACATCGCCTCACCGACTCCGGGGATAGAGAGCATAGCGCACTGTCCGGGCTCATGCTCGAAAGCCTTCTTGCCGTCGGGAGTAACGACTCTGAATGTCTTTACATCGGGAGTATCTATTCTGATGTCGGTGACGACACCAATTTTCGGTATCAAAGAATCACAACTGTTCATCATCATTTTTCCTCCAATGCTTTCATAACTTTTACGATGTTCATTGAGATAGGACACTTCACAAGGCAGCGTCCGCAGCCTACACAGCCGAATTCTCCCTCGTTGTTCGCAGGGAAGTAAACGAGCTTGTGCATGAATCTCTGGCGGAATCTCTCAAGCTGAGAGGGTCTCGGCTGACCGCCTGCCGTCTTGGTGAACTCGCTGTACATACACGAATCCCAGCAGCGATAGCGCTTTATGCCGTGACCTGTATTGAAGTCCTGAATATCGAAGCACTGGCAGGTCGGGCAGATGAATGTGCACGTACCGCAGCCGAGGCAGGCTTCAGAGAGCTCCTTCCACTTGGGCGAATTGAAGTACTCGTCCATCTTGTCGCCGCCGAAGTTATCCATGCTGAGCTTTGCGAGCGGGAGCTGTGCGTATATCTCCTTTGTCTGAGCCTTAGCCTTTTCAAGCTCTGCCGTGTCGCCGTCCTCGAGGAGCGAAGCAACGGTCTCAACGAGCCTTGTGCCCTTGTCGGTGTTGGCATTCACATACAGATAGCCGCCCTGCTTATAGCAGGTAACGTCTCCGCCGGGCTCTGTCATATCAATGCCGTAGGCGTGGCAGAAGCAGGTCTCGGCAGGTCTGTCGCAAGCCATAGTAACAACTGTTGCGTGGTCGCGGCGGTTCTTGTAGAAGGTGTCAACGGGGTCAACGAGGTAGACCTTATCGAGTATCTCAAAGCTTCTCGCGTCGCAGGCACGCACACCGAAGATAACGAAGTCCTCGCAGTCCTCGCGTGTATCCACGACCTCTATCTTTTTGCCCTCGGTCTTGAACTCCATGAGCTTCTCGGTCTGTGGGAAGAAGAAGTCCTTTGCGCTTCTTACGGTATTGAGCGCATTGCTGAGCCTTGCGCCCTCTGTCCACTTTCTGAACTCTGCCTGACCGTCGCTGCGGTCAACGGGAAGATAGAGCGTCTGAGCCTTTGCTATGGCAGCAAGGAGCTCGTCGATCCTGTCAAGTTTAATTCTCAGCATTACTCAACTCCCCTTTCATGTACTACTGACGGCTCGCAGTCGTCCTGAGTGTAATCCGTGAGCGGTGCGCGTGAATCGGTATCCGCACCTGCCTGATATTCGCCGTAGAGCGAATTTATATCCTTGATGAACTTTCTGTTGAGGAGGTGGAGCGGAATGTTCTGCGGACATACTCTCGAGCATTCGCCGCAGTCTGTGCATCTTCCTGCTACGTGGAAGGCACGTATGATGTGGAAGTTGTTCTCCTCGAAATCGCTGAACGGAGCCTTGTTTGCGATGCCCGACTTATCGTTGTCGAATACGCAGTGCTCGCAGGTGCACGCAGGACATACATCACGGCACGCATTGCAGCGTATGCACTTTGAGAGCTCGCCCCTCCAGAAGTCGAAACGCTCCTGAGCGGTCATGTTTTCGAGCTTCTCGACCATATCGAAGCGGTCAGAGTCCGTTACCTCGCCGTCCTCACCGATGAGCTCGTCATAAACAACGTGCTTCTTGCTCTTGCATGAGAGACAGCGCTCAGCCATGACCTCATACGCAGGCATTGTCTCTGTTCCGTACACGGTCTCGATCTTGAGTGTACCGCAGTCGTTGACAGCGCTCTTGACGCCTGTAATTCCTCTGTTTCTTATCTTGTCGGGGTCGATCTTGCCATAGCACTCAATGCCGACAACATAGATCATGCCGCGGTCTATCCTGTGCTCCTTCAGGAGCTGATTGAAGCTGTATGTATCGCAGGGCTTGAGGAAAACGAGTATCCTTCCGCCGCCCTTTACGCATTCCTTTATGAGATATTTCGAGACATTTGCCGCCGTGAAGTCATCGAACACGAGATCGCGGTCTATCTCCTCTGCCGTCTCAAAGACCGCAGGAGTGATGTCATACCAGAATTCGCCGCGCTTCCAGCCGATAACACGGTCAACAGTACCGTCGGCAAGCATTGCCTTTGCCTTAGCTATCATTGCTTCCTGCATCGTAAGTCCTCCAGTCTGCGATTCGGTCCGAGAGCTCTTACAGCCTCGGTGAATTCGTTCATAGTTGCGGCAAACTTAGCGCCCTCTGCCGCAGATACCCATTCAACTCTCGTGCGGTCTCTCTCGATGCCGAGGAAGTCCAGCATACTGAACAGGAGCGTCATTCTTCTTCTTGCGTAGTAGTTGCCCGAGGTGTAGTGGCAGTCACCGGGGTGACAACCGCAGATGATAACACCGTCAGCGCCTCTCTGAAAGGCTCTCAGAATGAACATCGGGTTGACTCTGCATGAGCAGGGCACTCTGATTATCTTGACATTTGCGGGATAATTGAGTCTGTTCGTACCCGAAAGGTCTGCGCCCGCATACGAGCACCAGTTGCAGCAGAATGCAACGATAACGGGCTCAAATTCCTTGTTTTCATTTACCTGCATATCGCGTCCACCTCCGACATTATCTGTCTGTTAGAGAATCCGAAAAGGTCCATAGCTCCCGAGGGACAAGCTACCGTGCACGCACCGCAGCCCTGACAAACAGCAGGATTTACGCTTGCTACGCGGCGCACTCTTGTCGAACGGTCGGGCATCCTGAATTCCTTTTCAACGTATGTGATAGCTCCGTAGGGACATACCTTTTCGCATGACGAGCAGCCGTTGCACATCATCTCATCAGAGTGAGCAACACACGGGTTGCAGGTTATGCTGTCCTTGCAGAGCAGTCCGATAGCCTTTGCAGCCGCGGCACTTGCCTGTGCGACAGTTTCGGGGATGTCCTTCGGTCCCTGACACGCTCCTGAGAGGAAGATACCGGCGGTAGCGCTCTCAACAGGGCGGAGCTTCGGGTGAGCCTCAGTGAAGAAGTCGTTCGTGTCCATCTGAGTGGTGAGCATTGTCGCAAGCGGACGAGCTGTCTTGTCGGGCTCGATAGCAGCCGCAAGGACTACCATATCCGCGTCGATGCGGAGCTGCTCGTTTGCTATGAGGTCGGAAGCCTGTACAGCAAGCTTTCCGTTTGCCTGCGGAGTTACCTTGCCGACCATGCCCTTGATGTAGTGGACATTGTACTGTTCAACAGCTCTGCGGTAGAACTCATCAAAGTTCTTGCCGGGAGTACGGACATCTATATAGAATACATATACCTCTGTGTCGGGGTACTTCTCACGTATGAGCATTGCGTGCTTAGCTGTGTACATACAGCATATCTTCGAGCAGTAGGGCTTGCCCTTCTCGTCGTCGCATCTTGAGCCTACGCACTGTACGAATACGATTGTCTTGGGGTGAGTCTTGTCGGAGGGACGGAGAAGTGTTCCGCCGTTGGGTCCTGCCGCGTTCATGAGTCTTTCGAGCTCGAGCGATGTTACAACGTCGGGCGACTGTGAATACGCAAACTCATCATACTTGTCGAGCTTTATCGGATTGAAGCCTGTTGCAACTACTATTGCACCGTACTGCTCCTCGATGTAGGTGTCCTGCTGCTTATAGTCGATAGCACCTGCCGAGCAGACCTTGGAGCAGACTCCGCACTTGCCTGTCTTGAGCATCATGCAGTGGTTCGGGTCGATAGTTGCGACCTTCGGTACTGCCTGTGCGAACGGGATGTATATCGCCCTGCGGTCGTCAAGACCGAGGTTGAACTCGTTGGGCACCTTCTTCATCGGGCACTTTTCCGTGCAGAGTCCGCAGCCTGTGCACTTGGTCTCGTCAACATAGCGAGCCTTTCTCTTTACGGTTACTGTGAAATTTCCGACGAAGCCCTTTACGTCCGAGACCTCGCTGTATGAATAGATGTGTATCTTCTCATTCTGGCTGCACTCTACCATTTTCGGTGTGAGTATGCAGGCAGCGCAGTCAAGGGTCGGGAAGGTCTTGTCTATCTGAGCCATTTTTCCGCCGATGGTGGGGTTCTTCTCAACGATGTCAACATCAAAGCCTGCCTCAGCAATATCGAGCGCGGTCTGTATACCTGCGATACCGCCGCCGATAACGAGCGCTCTCTTC
>ONNL01000114.1 GCA_900319195.1 uncultured Ruminococcus sp.
AAAGAGCAACAACTCCAGCCTGATCGTATACCTCACCCTCAACGTAGCCAGCCTTGAGATTGAACTTCTCATCGCCAGCCTTCTCTGCAAACTTACCGAGAACTCTTGCGGGAGCTGTCTGGTCATCGTTTGAGAGAGCGATAGCGGTCGCACCGTTGAGCACCTCATCGAAGCCTTCGATTCCGCAATTCTCGAAAGCGCGCTTGAGAAGTGAATTCTTCTCTACGAAGTAGTTTACACCTGCTTCACGAAGCTCCTTTCTGAGCTTGGTATCCTCCTCAACGGTGATACCCTTGTAGTCAACGAGGACACCCGAAACGGAAGCCTTGATGAGCTCTGTGAGCTGGTCTACCTTTGCCTTCTTTGCTTCAAGAACAGCATTGCTTGGCATTTAGTTTCACCTCCGAAAAAATATTATCGTATCCGGAGAGCAATAAAAAAAATCCTTGCCGACAGCAAGGACAATGATAATTCTATCAATTGCTATTCCTCGGCAGGTCTTACGGAATATATCCAGCCGGCTGTCTTTAGAATACGATATAGTGCCGTGATAACACAGCTTTTATAGTATATCACACTTTTCACAGCTTGTCAAGTGTTTTTTCGGATTTTTCACAATTTTTATTATGTACAAAAAATTTTAAAATCCTATGGAAATTTAACATAAAGTGTGATATAATATATTTATATGTAATTTTTTAAAGACAGGAGTGTCTGCCAATGCAGTATAAACGTACCGAAATAGCCGACGGCATAGGCTTTTCATCGGTCATTGACGAAAAATTCAAGACCTGCTCGCTGACGGTGAGATTCATCACGAAGCTCGATAAGGCGACAGCCGCAGCAAATTCACTTGCGATAAGCCAGCTCTCCGCGGTAAACAGCCGCTATGGGACTATCGCCGCAATGAACGAAAAGCTCTCATCTCTCTATGGTGCTTCGCTCAGCAGCAGCGTCAGCAAGCGCGGAGATGTCCAGCTTCTTGCCGTAGGCGCATCATGGATAACCGATAAATACACGATAGGCGGTGAAAATATAAGCCGCGAAATGCTTGAGATACTCAGGGACTGCATCTTCTCGCCGCGCATTGAAAACGGCGAATTCGATGCGGAGACCTTTGCGATAACCAAGAAGGACCTTCTCGACCGCATAGAAGCCGAGATAAACAACAAGCGCGGCTATGCGATAGCCAAGGCGTCCGAGATCGCCTACAAGGGCGAGCCTGCCGCGAATTCCTGCTACGGAACAGACGAGACAGCCTCCCCCGTTACCTCTGCACAGGCATTTGAGGCGTACAGAAAGCTGCTCGAGACAGCCTGCGCCGAGATATACTTCGTTGCTCCCGAGGACGACAAGTCCGTGGCTGAAATGTTCGCTGAGAGCTTCGGAGCACTTGACAGAAAGCCGCAGCCTGTGACATACAGGACTCCGAGCCCTGCAAAGTCCGAGCCTGAGACCGCGAGCGAGGAGTACAACGTTCGACAGGCAAAAATGGTCATGACCTTCAAGACCTCCTCCGAGGACAAGGAGGCTCTGAAAATGATGAGCCTTATTTTCGGTGAGACTCCCGTTTCAAAGCTCTTCATGAACGTGAGGGAAAAGCTCAGCCTGTGCTATTACTGTGCCTGCCGCACCTACTTCCCGAAGGGAGCTCTCATGGTGGACAGCGGCGTTGAAAGGGATAATATCGACAAGGCGAGAGAGGAGATACTCCGCCAGCTCGACGACATGAAAAACGGCAGCTTTACCGACAGTGACATCGAAGCCGCAGTCCTTGCCGTTACAAACGGTCTTACGGCGATAGGCGATACTCCCTCATCATATGCGGGCTGGTATTTTGAATGCTTCTGCAATGACGAGCTCATCACTCCTCAGCAGCAGGCAGAGAGATACAGAGCTGTCACAAGGGACAGGATAATTGAGGCTGCGAAGTCACTCAGCCTTGACAGCATATACCTGATGCTGAATAAGGAGGCGGAGTAAATGAACAGAGAGATGATCAAAAGCAAAAAGACCGACGATACCTGCGTGCACGTAAAGCACAGCAGCGGTCTTGACATCTATGTCACCGAGATGAAGGGATTCAGCAGCGTCGAGGCACTGTTCGGCACGAAGTACGGCTCGATAAACACGATGTTTCGTCAGAAGGGCGACGCGGACTATACAAGAGTCCCCGAGGGAATAGCTCACTTCCTCGAGCATAAGCTCTTTGAAAACGAGGACTGCGACGTGTTCGAGCTCTACGCAAAAACGGGCGCGAGCGGCAACGCCTTCACATCATTCGACAAGACCTGCTACATCTTCTCGTGCACGAAGGACAACTACAAGGAGTCGCTGAAAATACTGCTCGATTTCGTACAGAAGCCGTATTTCACCCAGCAGACAGTCGATAAGGAACAGGGCATAATCGGTCAGGAGATACAGATGACCAACGATAACCCCTACTGGCGCGTGTTCTTCAATATGCTGCGCTGTATGTACCACGAGCACCCCGTAAAGATCGACATTGCAGGCACAAAGGAGAGCATTGCTCAGATAGATGCCGACCTGCTCTATAAGTGCTATCACACGTTCTATAACCTCAACAATATGGCGCTCTCTATCGCGGGCGACATCAGCGCGGACGACGTGCTTGCGATATGCGACGAGTACCTCAACGACTGCGAGGACAAGGGTCTTGAGACGATATTCCCCGTCGAGCCCGACAGCATAGTCCAGTCTGAATTCAGAGAGATCCAGCCTGTCGGCACTTCTATATTCAATATCGGCTATAAGTGCAGAGCCTGCGACGGCGAGGAGCGTCTCAGAAAGGCAACGGCTGCGGCAGTTGCGGCTTCGCTCATAACGGATGCCTCCTCCGAGATGTATCAGCGCCTGCTCAAAGAGGGCACGATAAACTCAAGCTTTGATTACGAGATATTCACGGGCGACGGCTACTTCTGCGTGATATTCAGCGGCGAGTCAGAGGACTCCGTAAAGGTGCGCGATTCAATAGCTGCCGAGACGAAGCGCCTTATAAACGAGGGCATTCCCGAAAAGGACTTCCAGCGCATTAAGAAATCCGCATACGGGGCACTCATACGTGAGCTTAACAATGTTGAGGCTGTTGCGAACAATGTAATAAATTCACACATGGACGGAGTGGGACCCTTCGACGCGATAGAGGTCCTCTCAGAGCTTACAAATCCAGACGTGGCAGAGTTCATGAAAAATGAGCTCATAAAGGACAGACTGGTAATGTCTGTGGTCGAAAAGGAGGCGGAGTAAATGAACGTCGAAAGAATAACGGACGTAAACGAGATATTCTTCCCGAAGCTCGGGTGGAAATTCCACATTGATCCGACAGCATTCTCTATCGGCAACTTCGGGATACAGTGGTACGGCATAATAATCACGGTGGGACTGCTCCTCGCTATCCTCTACTGCTTCCCGAGAATGAAGCGCTTCGGACTTGATACCGACAGGACGGTGGACGTAGTCATCGGCGGAGTTGTAGGCGGGATAATCGGAGCGAGAGCCTACTACGTCATCTGGAAATGGGACGAATACAAGGACAACGTCAAGTCTATATTCAACACCCGTGAGGGCGGTCTTGCCATTTACGGCGGCATAATCGGAGCACTTCTGCTCGGACTGCTGATGTGCAGGATACGCAAGGTGAGAAAGCTCCCCATGCTCGATATAACCGTGCTCGGATTCCTGCTCGGACAGGGCATAGGGCGCTGGGGCAATTTCGTAAATCAGGAGGCTTTCGGTACGAATACCGACAGCTTCCTCGGCATGACCGGCGGACGCATTCAGGAGACGATAATCCAGCAGACTCAGCTCGGCGGCGACATGAACCTCAACGGCAACGAGACAATGATGTGGGAGAAAATGGTCCACCCGTGCTTCCTGTATGAATCGCTGTGGTGCCTGCTCGGATTCGCACTTCTCGCCTTCATTTCAAGAAAGAGAAGATACGACGGACAGATATTCCTCATGTACCTTGCATGGTACGGAGCGGAGCGCTTCGTTGTTGAGGGCTTCCGCACAGACAGCCTCATGGCAGGCAATATAAGAGTCTCGCAGGCACTCTCGGCTATCATATTCATTGCATCAGTCGTGATACAGATAGTGCTGTTCTTCAAGATAAGGCGAGACCCCGAGAGCTATGTGCTCTACGTCAACACCGAGGAGTCACACAGGCTCGTTGAGGAAAGCAGAAGAAAGCGCATGGGTATGCCGACAGAGGACATCGGTATCGACGACGATGATGATGATGAGTCATTCTCTATCCTCGGCGACGAGGACGACGAGGACGACGATGAAGAAAATGTCGGCGCAGATACCGCTGACAGCGATGATGATACTGACAACAGTGAAGAGATGGTGGCTGCTGACAGCGACGGCGAAGACGATGAAGAAGATGACTACGAGGACGAAGACGGCGATGATGACGAAGAAGATGAAGACGACGAAGACGAGGGCGACGATGACGAGGACGGCAATGAAATAGACCCTGTTGACCTTGTGGTCGGAATGAAGATGCTTGAGAAAGCAGGATTAATTGATAACAATAAGGAGGATGACTGATCATGTCACAGTTAATAAACGGTAAGGAAATATCGGCAGAGGTAAAGGCAGAGGTAGCAAAGGAGACTGCCGAGCTCAAGGAGACAAAGGGACTGGGTGTTGGTCTTGCGGTGGTCATCGTGGGAAACGACCCTGCTTCGAGAGTTTACGTCAACAACAAGAAGAAGGCTTGCGAGGCTGTCGGCTTCCGGTCATTTGAATATGCACTCGACGAGAACACAACTCAGGAACAGCTCCTCGAGCTTGTGGACACTCTCAACAAGGACAGCAGTGTAAACGGTATCCTCGTTCAGCTCCCGCTCCCTAAGCATATCGACGAAAAGACAATAATCAACGCTATCTCGCCCGACAAGGACGTTGACGCTTTCCACCCCGTAAATGTCGGTCACATCATGATAGGCGACTACACCTTCCTCCCCTGCACTCCCGCAGGCGTTATGCGTCTCATTGAGAGCACGGGCACAGATGTTGCAGGCAAGCAGTGCGTAGTTATCGGCAGAAGCAATATCGTCGGCAAGCCGCAGGCAATGCTCCTCTTACATAAGAACGGCACGGTAACTATCTGCCACTCAAAGACAAAGAACCTCAAGGAGATATGCCTCGGAGCTGACATTCTCGTTGTAGCAGTCGGCAGGGCAAACTTCGTGACAGGCGACATGATCAAGGAGGGTGCTGTCGTTATCGACGTAGGCATGAACAGACTTGAAAACGGAAAGCTCTGCGGAGACGTTGAGTTTGAGTCCGCCGAGAAGAAGGCTTCATTCATAACTCCCGTACCCGGCGGAGTAGGACCTATGACTATCGCAATGCTCATGAAGAACACTCTCACTGCCGCAAAGAAGCAGGCAGGTCTTATATAAGCCGTGGACAGCATTAATTCAAGGATAGGCAGAACGCTCATATCTGCCGAAGAGATAAGTGACGCGGTGAAAAAGGCAGGCGCCGAGATAAGCGCCGAATACGACGGAAAGCCGCTGCTGCTCGTCAGCATATTAAAGGGAGCCTTCGTGTTCCTTTCCGACCTCTGCCGTGAGATAACTATCCCCTGCGAGATAGAGTTCATCACCGCAAGCAGCTATTACAGCGGCACCTCGTCGAGCGGAGAGGTCAAAATAACCTCGGGTCTGACAAGGGACATAAGCGGTCATCACGTAATTATCGTCGAGGACATAATCGACTCGGGACGGACGCTCAGCGCAGTCGCGGAGATAATACGGAAAATGTCGCCGCTCTCACTTAAAATAGTAACTCTGCTCGATAAGCCCGAGCGCCGAGAGGTAGACCTGAAGGCTGACTGCTCGCTGTTCACTATCCCCGATCATTTTGTTATCGGCTATGGTCTCGACCTTGACGAGCATTACAGAAATCTTCCGTATATCGCGGAATATAAAGAATAGAGGGAAACATCATGCACAAGGAATTTTTAATGGGAAATGCCGCAATCGCACGCGGAGCTATCGCGGCAGGTCTCAACGTGGTCTCGGGTTATCCCGGCACTCCCTCCACGGAGGTGCTTGAGACTACGGCAAAATGCAACGACGGCTCGATATATGTCGAGTGGTCGGTAAACGAAAAGGCTGGTCTCGAACTTGGGGCAGGCGCAGCATACTGCGGAGCTCGCTCAATGGTGACAATGAAGCAGGTGGGACTAAATGTTGCGTCCGACCCTCTCATGAGCCTTGCCTATATCGGCGTAAAGGGCGGCATGGTAATACTTGTTGCCGACGACCCGGGTCCCATATCCTCTCAGACCGAGCAGGACACCCGTACCTTTGCCTCGTATTCAAAGCTCCCCTGCTTTGACCCCTCCTCAGTTCAGGAGGCATATGACATGATTCAGGACGCTTTTGAGTATTCGGAGAAATACAAGACTCCCGTGCTCTTCCGTCCTACAACGAGAGTCTGTCACGGCTATGCGTCTATCGAGGTAAAGGACGAGAGCGAATACAAGGTAAATCGTCCCGAGGGATTCGTGAAGGACTCGAAGAGATGGGTCATCTTCCCGAAGCTCTCGTACAACGCGCATATGCACATCGAGGACAGGAACGTCGAAATTGCAAAGGTGTTCTCGGACTATCCGCACAATATTGTTGAAAAGACTGCAAGCCGCAAGGGTATCGCAACTCACGGCATAAGCTATACATACGTTATGGAGGCTCTCAGGGGTAAGGCAGATAAGCCGTCGGTATTCAAGGTGTCAACGCCCTTCCCGTTTCCCGAGGAGGCGGCTCTCAGATTCCTTGAGGGACTTGATGAGGTGCTCTGCATAGAGGAGCTCGACCCCGTTATCGAGCGCGAGCTGACCTACATCTGCGGAAAATATCACCTCAATACCAAAATACTCGGCAAGCTCACTCATGATGTAAAAAATGCAGGCGAGAATACCTGTGCGAGTGCTGCCGCTGACATCGCAAAGTTCATAGGATATGAGGTCTGTCAGACTGCGGAGCATGAGACACCGCCGCCGCTCCCCGTAAGACCGCCCGTGCTCTGTGCCGGCTGTCCTCACCGCGCTTCGTTCTTTGCGGTAAAGGAGGCTATGAAGGGCAAGAAGTCGGTATTCTGCGGAGACATCGGCTGCTATACGCTCGGAAATGCAATGCCGCTCGACATGGTGGATACCTGCCTGTGCATGGGTGCAGGAGTAAACATCACTCAGGGCATAGGCAAGATAGAGCCCGACACAAGCTGCTTTGCATTCGTCGGGGACTCCACATTCTTCGCGTCAGCAATAACGGGAGCTGTCAATGCCGTATACAATCAGGCGAACATGACACTCGTTATCCTCGACAACTCCACAACGGCAATGACAGGTCATCAGCCCCACCCGGGCACAGGTCACACAATGATGGGCGAGATAGTTGCAAAGGTGAGCATTGAGAATATTCTCCGCGGTATCGGACTCAAGACCGTTGAGACTGTTGATCCTCTCGAGCTTGACAAGGCAATTGAGACCGTAAAACGCGTTGCGGCTGAGGACGGAGTAAAGGCTATCATCTTCAAATCGCCGTGTGCGGTACTCATAAAGCCCGAGAAGCCTGCCGTTATCGACAGTGAGAAGTGCATACAATGCAAGAAGTGCATAAAGACTCTCGGCTGCCCTGGTATCGTTATCAGTGACGGCAAGGTAGCTATCGAAAATTCGCTGTGTACAGGCTGCGGACTGTGCTCACAGGTTTGTCCTGTTCATGCGATAGGAGGTGTCGGCAATGCAGACTAACATACTTTTGTGCGGCGTAGGCGGACAGGGAATAATCCTCACATCAAAGCTCCTTGCGGCAACAGCTATGGAGCACGATATTCCCGTCATGAGCGCGGAGACTATCGGAATGGCTCAGAAGGGCGGAAGCGTATTCAGCTTTCTGAGAATGGGCGATGGAATGTACTGCCCGATGTTCGCGGAAAGATCGGCTGATATAATCATTGCATTCGAGCCTGCGGAGGCTGTAAGAATGCTGCCGTATCTGAAGGACGGCGGCGAGGTCATCGTAAATACTCACGCTATAATGCCTGTCACGGCAACGCTCGGCGGAATGGTCTATACGGGTGATGAGATGCTGGACTATCTCAGACGGAATGTAGGGAAGCTGCTGCTCGTTGACGGTGAAAAGGGCTGCCGCGAGATAGGCTCACCGAAGGTGCTAAATATGATAATGCTCGGAGCGTCGCTGAGGGACGGTATATTACCGTTTACGGCGGCTGATGTCGAAAAGACCATGCTGCGTACAGTAAAGCCGCAGTTTCACGAGATGAACAGTAAGGCGCTAAGATATATGGACTGAAATAGTGGTACAAATACACTAAGCCTTGCGCAGAACTTATTGACACATAAATGTAGGACATGATGGGTTTCAAAAGGGGTGCGGGTGTCCGGTGGACGCTCAACGGAAGTGCCCTGCGATCGGCAAACAGCAAGCTCCAAAAACTTTTGTCGTTTGCTATATATTCTAAGACTTGAAGCTCCGAAATAGTGCCCGAGAATAACAGCGTTGCGGAATATCCGTGACAAAATAACACAACTAAATATTTAATTCTGAAAGGAATGATGATCATGGAAATAAATCAGAAACAGCTTGAACAGGTCAACGACCGTATCAAAGCGCTCGTAAAGGCAGAGAGCTTTTACGGAAAGAAGCTTGAAGAGGCAGGCATAACCGAGGTGCACTCCGCGGAGGATTTCAAGAAGCTCCCGTTCTCAGAGAAGAACGATCTGCGCGAAGCTTATCCGCTCGGACTTATGACAGCTCCCGAGAGCGAGATAGTACGTATACACTCGTCATCGGGTACGACGGGAACACCTGTCATCATCCCCTACACCGCAAAGGACGTTGACGACTGGGCGATAATGTTCAAGCGCTGCTATGAAACGGCTGGCATCACCAACATGGACCGCATTCAGATAACTCCGGGCTATGGTCTCTGGACGGCAGGAATAGGCTTCCAGAACGGAGCTGAGAAGCTCGGGGCAATGGTAATCCCTATGGGTCCCGGCAACACCGACAAGCAGCTTGAAATGATGCAGAACCTCAAATCCACCGTTCTCTGCTCCACCTCTTCATACGCACTTCTTCTCTCGGAGGAGATAGAAAAGCGCGGAATCAAGGACAAGATCCACCTCAAGAAAGGCGTTATCGGCTCGGAGCGCTGGAGCGCGAAAATGCGTGAGCGTATCGCTACCGAGCTCGGGATCGAGCTTTACGACATCTACGGACTCACTGAGATATACGGTCCCGGAATCGGTATCAACTGTAAGTACAACACGGGTATGCACTACTGGGACGACTACCTCTACCTTGAGATAATCGACCCCAAGACCGGCGAGAATGTCCCCGACGGCGAGATAGGCGAGATAGTTATAACAACTCTTGTCAAGGAGGGCGCTCCCCTTATCAGATACAGAACGCACGACCTTTCAAGGATAATCCCCGGCGAGTGCCCGTGCGGAAGCAAGTTCCCGAGAATAGACGTTATCATGGGACGTACCGACGACATGATGAAGATAAAGGGCGTAAACGTTTTCCCGAAGCAGATAGAGGAGGTGCTTGCCGAGTTCAAGGAAATCTCGAGCGAGTATCAGATACGTATCTCTCACCTCGACGGCAAGGATACAATGCGTATCTACGTTGAGTCCACAGGCGACGTTGACTTCGCAAACCTCAGCAAGCGTATCGCAGAGCGCGTTAAAAGCCGCATCGGCTTCACTCCTATCGTTAAGGTTGTCGAGATAGGCGTGCTCCCGAGAAGCATGAAAAAGACCGCCCGCGTTATCGACGAGCGTTATCAGTGATTTTTTCTGGTATTTACTCGGGGGGATAACCCTTTGAGACAAAGGATTTCGCCAACAGCGACCCGTACCCTCTGTCCTGCGGACATTGTCTCGCCTGTCGGCTCGGTCGGTGCTTCTGCTTCGCAGAGGTGTCCACCGGACACCCGCACCCTGCACTGCAGGGAGTCACCCCCGAACCCTTTCCTAAAGCTTTAGTTTGAATTTTTCTCCCCATACAGCACTTCTCATTGTTACGAAAGACGGTCAGTCTTTACGAGTGCTGTATGGGGAGAAAATTTAAGCAAAGCCT
>ONNL01000144.1 GCA_900319195.1 uncultured Ruminococcus sp.
AAAGCCGTAATACCGATAGAAAATGCATATAAAATGAAAAAGTTCTAATAATGTGCTGGACATTGCCCCGATTTTGTGCTATAATAATTATATCTAAGATATAATTTGTCTATACAAGCAGCAACACCAACAGAAAAGCGGTGATATATATTGAACGACCCATGTGGATTTCTGACCGATAAGCTGTACATCGTCGGACGTGTCACGGTCGATAAGAGCCTGCACACACAGAGAGCTGACGAGAATTTTTTCAGCTACTTCGGGAATGCCGTTATATACTCGATTCGCAGCACCATTGACGACGCGGACGCTGACAGGCTCATCGACTGCATAAACAGCACGGGTGTCGGTGAGGTGCGTAAGACCGTCATCAGAATGAAGGGCGTAAACGGCGAGCTAAGGTGGATACTCGCGTCTGTGAGGACTGTCGGGGACGGAAAGGACGAGCTCTACAGCATAACCTTCAGCGACGTCCTCTCGCTTGAATCCCTTGCATATAAGCGTGAGCACCGTCTCTCAGAATACCGCCATGTGCTCAGCCTTTCAAGCGACCTCGCATTTGAATACTCCTTCGAGACCAAAAGAATACGCATTTACATCTTCGACAGCTGCCGTGAGACAGCCATAATCGACGAGGAGCTCGAAAAATGGCGCACTGAGTCTATCGAGTCGGGGTACATACTCTCGCGCTATATCGAGACCTTCAACAGCCTGTGCCGTGATATTAAAAATGCCGTGTACAGATTCGACTACGAGCTTGAAACATCTGTCCTGACAGCAGGCAAAAACCGCGAGCTGTGCCTGTTCCGCGGCATCACGCGCTATGACGACCCCGACACCAAAAAGGTCAGCGGCATCATCTCCGTTGTGAGCTCCCGTCAGAAGAGCAAGGACGTAAATCTCGCCCTTGAGGCGAGCAAGGATTCACTCTCGGGACTGCTCAACAAACGCGCGGTCAACGACTATGCGGTGCGATTACTCAACGAAAAGCCGCAGTACAACGTCAATCTTGTCATAGTCGAGATAGACAATTTCAACGAGATAAACAGCAGCTACGGTCATCTCTTCGGTGACGAGGTCATCTATACCGTCGCAGGCATTATCAAGCATGAGATAGGCACTCGCGGCATTGCAGGACGTATCAGCGGAAGCGGATTCCTCATCGTCATTGACGGCACCAAGGACGAGGACGACCTGCGCGGCATACTCAGAGCGATACGCACGAACACCGAATTTGCCTTTGCGGACAGGCTCGAAAACTTCAAGCTGACCTGTTCAATGGGCGCTTCGACCTACCCCATTGACAGCAAGGACTACGACGAGCTGTTCATGCAGGCGGACAAAGCCCTGTATATAGCCAAGGAGAAGGGTCAGAACAGGTACGTTATCTACGACATCAACAAGCACGGTCCCGTCGAGAAGGACGTCGAGAACAAGATCGCATTTCTCAGCTCGAGCGACACCGCCTCGGAAAAGCTCAGCTTCACGGGTCAGCTTGCGGAGAGCCTTGTGCTCGGACGTATCCCCGATATTTCGGTGCTTCTTGAACAGATACGCAGCAAATTCTCTATTGACGACATCTGCGTATTTGCAGGCAAGGACATGAGCCTGATACTGAGCTGCGGAAATGCCGCCTCAAAGGACGCGCGGTACCTCTTTGAAAACCGCTATACAGAGCGCTTCAACGGTGACAGTATGTTCGTTATCGACAACGTAAACGAGCTTGAGGGGCGCGACGACAACGCCCTCGCACAGCTGAGAGAGCAGAATATCGGCGGAGCGATACAGTATCTCATGACTGAAAACAGCATTGTCAAGGGAATGATATCATTCTGCTATATATCGCGGTTCAAGAAATGGTCGGTATCGGATATAAACTACCTGTGCATAATCGGCAGGACGGTAACTGCACTGCTGAAAAAGCAGGCATATATATAAACTATAGCAAACGACAAAAGTTTTTGGAGTTTGCTATCTGCAAGGCACTTTAAATCATTTTTATAGTCAACGTCGAATTATTTTTGACGTTGACTATAAAACAAAGGAGAAATTACCATGAGATATTCATACAAAACACAGATGACCTGTTCATCACAGATAGACTTCGACATTAACGACGGAATAATCACCAACATTTCCTTCATAGGCGGATGCAACGGCAACCTCAAGGCTATATCTAAGCTTGTTGACGGCTGGTCGGCACAGCAGATATCTGATAAGCTCGCAGGAAATCTCTGCGGCAGACGTCCCACCTCCTGCGCTGACCAACTTGCAAAGGCTGTATGTCAGGCTTATGAGAAGGAAAAGGCTCAGTCGTAAGCAGAGCGCAATTTCCGGATAGTCATATCGCCGTTTGCGGAATTTTTCCGCAGGTGGCTTTTAATTTGTTGACATAACAGCAAAAATGTGCTAAAATTGTTAATATAACAACAATGTGCAAAACATTGTTGTTTTAATGGCATTATGTCACCTTACTGTAAGATTCAGTGCTTATAATAGAGTCATAAAATAACTTAAAGGGGAAGAATATGAGATCAAAATATTTTCTGAGAGCTGCTGCGGCTCTCACATTTGCACAGATCGCTCTCTTCGGGACTGCTTCCTGCGGAGGAAAAGTCGAGATAGGAAACGATCCAATCGAAGTCTACACCATTGAAAAGCAGGATCTGCAAAACTTCATAAGCGTTTCGGGTACCGTCAAGGGCGCAAACGTTGTTAACATCACAAGCGACATCTCTGCAAAGGTCGCAAAGCTCAATGTCGAGGTCGGAAGTCAGGTAAAGGCGGGCGACGTGCTCTGCGTTTTCGACTCCACCGCTTTGCAGGAGGAATATGACACGCTGAAGAAGTCCGCGGACACCGCTGACAGCAAGACCAAGAGTCTCCACGACATCAACGCGCGTAACCTCGAAACCGCCAAGAGCGAAAAGCAGACAGCACTCGAAAGAGCACAGCGCGTCATCGACAACGCTACCAAGGCAAAGAGCGATGCCGAGGCAAAGCTTGCTTCACTCGACACGGAGAGAAACAACCTTAAAACTGCCTACGACAGCCGATACAACGCACTCATCGCCGCAGGTATGTCCGCGGCTGAGGCGGCTGAGGAATGCTCCGACAGCTATCAGCTCTACTACTCAAAGGAAGAGGAATACAATCAGCTCAAGGACAATATGTCCTCATACGACGACGCGATTTACGATGCGAATACTGCTTATTCCGACGCGGAAAAGTCGGCTGATTCGGCAATACAGTCCGCTCAGGACGCGATAGACGCAGAGCAGTATGACACTGACGATTCGTACTCGACTCAGCTTGCAGAGCTTGAAAAGAAGATAGCAAAGTGCACCGTTAAGGCGGAGCGTGACGGGATCGTTACAGCTTTGAATGTTGCGGAGGGCTCTATCCCGACAACCGAGGCTATAATGACTATCGAGGACGACTCGAAGCTCTCGATAAACGTATCTATCAGCGAGAACGACATTCTCAAGGTCAGCGAGGGTCAGAAGGCTGTTATAACCACGTCCGCTACGGGCGACACCGAGTTTGAGGGCAAGGTCGGTCGTGTTGTAAAGATAATCAGCGGTCAGACACAGAATATCTACACAGGTCAGACCGAGACAAGCGGGTATTCCGCAGAAATAGAGATAGGCGACAACAGCGGCGAGCTCCTCATCGGCATGAATGCAAAGGTGAAGATAATCCTCGACGAAAAGAGCGACGTTATCGCTGTTCCCTATGACGCTATCACCAAGGACGACGATGAGAAATTCAGCGTATTCGTTGCCGAGGGCAGCAGCGGTCAGAAGTACACCGTCAAGACTGTCCCCGTTGAGAAGGGTCTTGAATCCAACTACTTCACTGAGATAATCTCCGACGAAATTTCCGAAGGAGATATGGTCATCACCGAGCCGGGACTCGTGTCTGACGGAGAGAGCATCGAAGTAGCCGAGGGATTCTACGAGAGTGCCGACGACAGCGAGGGCAACTGAAATGCCTGAAAGAATAATTGAAATGCACAACATCATCAAGCGCTACTATATCGGCAAGCCGAATGAGCTCCAGATACTCAACGGCATCTCGCTGAATGTCAACGAAGGCGAATTTGTCTCGATAGTCGGGGCTTCGGGCTCGGGAAAAAGTACGCTGATGAACATGATAGGACTGCTCGACAAGGCTACCGAGGGACAGTATTTCCTCAACGGCAACGATGTCAGCAGTCTCAATGACAAAAAGCTCAGCGAGATAAGGTGCAGGGAGATAGGCTTTGTCTTTCAGACCTTCAATCTCGTCGGAAAGACCTCGGCACTCCGCAATGTAGAGCTGCCCATGATGTACGCGGGACTCTCAAGGAAAAAGCGCACCGAGCGTGCAAAGGAGCTGCTCGAGCTTGTTGAGATGAGCGACCGCGCCACCCACAAGCCTAACGAGCTCTCGGGCGGACAGAAACAGCGTGTGGCGATAGCTCGTGCAATGGCAAACGACCCGTCGATAATACTTGCCGACGAGCCTACGGGCGCTCTCGACAGCAAGACAGGTCACATGGTAATGGACATCTTCCATAAGCTCCACGAAAAAGAGGGCAAGACCATCGTGCTCATAACTCACTCGCAGGAGCTTGCCGCTGAGACCGACAGGATAATCACTATCAGTGACGGCTCGATAATTTCCGATTCTGCGGAGGTGAGCAGTCAGTGAATATACTTGAAAATTTCAGAACGGCGCTCTCCTCGATAATCTCGAACAAAATGCGCTCACTGCTCACGATGCTCGGTATCATCATCGGTATCACGGCAGTTATCACGATAACAACACTCGGAAACACTCTCAGCGGAACAGTCATGAACACCTTCATGAACATGGGTGCGAACAGCTTCTACATCGAGCTCAAGCCCAAGGACGAGGACGCTGAGGACTTCAATATATCTGAGATCACAGAGGATGAGTACCTAAACGATGACTTCATGTACGATGTCACGCAAAAATATCCCAATGAGTTTTATTTCCATGACAGTACAGAGGTCGGAGATGCTTCGGTCATCAACAGCCGCGGCAAGACAGTGCCGATAACGGTCGCAGGCTATACCGACGGCTATATGATGTCCGAAAACGTCAAGCTCATATGCGGAAGGTTCGTCAACGAATATGACCGCCATTTCAAAAAACACGCCTGCTGTGTATCGGATATCTTCGTCCGCCAGTATTTTCCCGAGGGCGAGGAGCCTGTCGGCAAAACGATAGAATTCAGCATTGAAGGCGGCGGTGTTGACCAGTATACGATAGTCGGAGTTTACAGGTACAGCGCAATGGCTTTCGGAAGCTTCAAACCCGGTACTAAGGAAGAGGATAAGCGTACACCATTCGTTATCCCATACAGCTGTGCTGCTGAGCTGACATCCGAGCAAAATGATATGTGGATGTTCTCGATAGTTCTCTACAACAGAGAGTACACAACAAAACAGGCAGTTGGCGATATGAAGGAATACCTCGCGGAAAAATACAAGAACAGCAAGTATCTGACAACATTTGTTGAGACTGCTGTAGGAGAGATACAGCAGTACGAAAAGGTGATCAATATCGTTACACTGATAATCTCCGTTATTGCCGCTATATCGCTTATCGTCGGCGGTGTCGGAGTAATGAACATCATGCTCGTAAGCGTTACGGAGCGTACCCGTGAGATAGGTATACGAAAGGCTCTCGGAGCGAAAAAGCGGACTATCAAAATGCAGTTTCTGACGGAGGCTATCATTATCTGTCTTATCGGCGGTATCATCGGTATACTGCTTGGACTGCTCAACGGCGAGATAGTCGGTATCGTCCTTAACCATATCATCAATACAAAGGAAGAATACCGCGAAATGATCGGACGGATAACCATTAAGCCGCCGATAACCGCTATCCTCGTTTCACTCGGCTTCTCGACACTGATAGGTCTCTTCTTCGGACTATATCCCGCAGGTAAGGCGGCAAGGATGAATCCTATCGACGCTCTCAGATATGACGACTAAAAACTTTGTATGTGTTTATTGAGGGAAACCCTTTTGAGACAAAGGGTTCTCCCTCAATGCTCACGTTTCTTAACGAAGAAAGAACAATATCAAACTGAATAGGAACAATAAATCCCGATACCAAACGAGTCGGGATTT
>ONNL01000120.1 GCA_900319195.1 uncultured Ruminococcus sp.
CCGGTCCGCGTAATATCGCTTGTTGTGGGACTTGCAGTCTGCTACGCATTCGGCACAGCGCAGTTCATGCTCATCACGAAGTCGGGACTCGGCTACGCTCTGAGTGCCTGTGTAGCGCCATTTGTGCTCATTGACCTTGGCAAAATGGCACTCGCGCTCATAATTGCTGAGAGAGTCAGAAAGTATGTCGGGGATTGAGTCGCTCCGACCGCACCACGCGCTGTGTACAGCCTTCTTCGAGGGCAAGGGTTACAGTGACGATTTCACCGCGCACATGACCGAGGTCATCGCGTCCCTTGAAGCTGATGACCCGACGCTGACCGTCACCGCCGCTCCCGATACGATATGCTCGCATTGCCCGAATCTTCGGGGAGAGCAGTGCTCGGGCGGCAAGGCTGACCGCTACGACGCGGCTGTCATGGAGATGTGCGGACTGCGCGAGGGCGGCACTCTGAAATGGTCGGAGCTGAAAAGCCTTGTCCGCGGCAGGATAATCGGCGCAGGCAGGCTGAGCGAGGTGTGCGGCGACTGCAAATGGCAGTACATCTGCGGCGGCAAATGACGTAATATCGGCAAAAAATGACCCGTTCCGTGAAAATGCGGACGGGTCTGTTTTATTTATGTGGACTGCTTTCCCATGAACTCAGCAAGCCGTGCAAGGCTCTCCGTGCCTGCCTTTCTGCCTATCCTATATACCTCCTGTAAGACATTTGCGTCGTGCTCGACGTGCCCCACGGGCAGCCCTTCGGGCGGAGCGATAACGAATGCACGTCCCTGTTTTTCGGCATTTGTGACGAATTTCAGCTCCTCGTTGTACATCTCATGGCGGTGCTGGGCGGCGTTGATCAGCTTCGGGTATTTCCTCAGCGCGACCTTCATCATCGGTATCGCCTTGGTCGGCTGCTTGACGTATCCGCGCGGCTGGGTGAGTATCACGAGATTGCGCTCATATCCCTGTTTTTCCATGAATTCGAGTGGTATGGAGTCCGTGATGCCGCCGTCGAGCAGCTTCCTTCCGCCGACCGAAACTATTCTCGAAGCGAGCGGCATTGAAGCCGATGCGCGTATCCATTCAAGGCAATCGTTGTCGGCAACGGGCAGGGACTTGTAGACCGCCTTTCCCGTCACGACGTCTGTGCATACGACGTAGAACTCCATTTTGGAGCGGTTGTAGGCTTCAAAGTCGAATTTATCGAGCTTTTCGGGAATGGTGTGGTAGCAGAATTCCGCGCCGAACATATCTCCCGTCTTGACGAGGGACGCGAAGCTGCAAAAGCGCTTATCCTTGCAAAACCGCGTATTATAGCGAATCGCACGACCTCGTTGTCCCGACTTGACATTGCACCCGAATGCCGCACCTGCTGAGACTCCGACTGCACCGTCGAATTCAAATCCGTTTTCCATGAGGACATCGGTAACGCCTGCGGTGAACATTCCGCGCATAGCGCCGCCCTCAAGAACAAGTCCGTATTTCATTGCTTCCTCCTATGCTTGACAAGATATTATTTTTGATATTGACTATAATTATAGCTCTTTGCGTCAATAAAGTCAAGACTGTATCAAATGAATGCGCCATGCGGCTTAAAGGCTGTATGGCGCTGTTTTATGCGGACTCACTCCGCGCGGTATTCCTTGTAGACTCTGCCGTCGTCGAGGGACTTCCACTCAAAGAGACCGTCCGTGAGTGTCATGTAGCTGTGGGGACTGTCCTCCTTGGGAATCGACACCGACCCGGGATTGAGGTAGGTGTACTCCTCGCAGACGTCGCAGGCAGGGACGTGAGTGTGCCCATGCAGCAGTATATCGCCCTTCCGGAGCGGCGGCAGGGACTGTACATTGTGGACGTGCCCGTGAGTTGCGAATATCATTCGGCTGCCGAGGTACAGGATGCAGTAGTCCGCAAGCACGGGAAAATCGAGTACCATCTGGTCAACCTCCGCCTCGCAGTTTCCGCGCACGCAGAGCACCTTGTCCTTCACGCCGTTGAGCATTTCAATGACCTGCTTCGGAGCGTACTCGTCGGGGAGGTCGTTGCGCGGTCCGTGGTAGAGCAGGTCCCCGAGAAGCAGCAGCTTTTCGGCATTTTCACGCTCGTATGCTCCGAGCATTTTCCTGCACCAGTACGCCGAGCCGTGTATGTCTGAGGCAATCATTATCTTCATGTGTTTACTCCTTATTTAGCGATTTATAGAGACTTACGTGCCCACCGAGCACTCCGAAGCCGTTCCTGCTGTAGAATCTGAGTGCAGGCTTGTCGCTGTCGGTCTGTAAGAAAATGCCGCACAGACCACGCTCCGCAATCTCAGCCTCTATCATTTTTAGGAACTCCGTACCGATGCCGCGACCTTGCAGCTCGGGCGATACGAACAGCTCCTCGATATTGTAGTTCGTGCCTTCCCACCAGTGACGCACTGCTCCGATCGAAGCCGCCGCAAGCCTCCCGTCAATGAGAAGCCCGAAATTCAGGGCATTGTACGAGTTAATTATCTCCCTCATGTACTTCCCGAGCTGAGTCTTGTCGCTCCAGTCGTCATTCCAGGGCTCACGTCCGAAGACAGCACTGAACAGCTCCGCAGTCTCCTGAAAATACGAGTCATCGAGCTGTATCAGCCGCATATCGTCCCTATTCATATTTACCCCCCTTGCTGCTTCACGCGGCTTTTTTCATTGTGTAGCGCCACTTGAGTATAGCAGTCCCGACGATTATCACATAGCCGATAACGCTCAGTAAATCGGGGAGCTGTCCGAGGAACAGGAAGCCGAGTGCCGCCGCGAAAATGACTATCGAGAAGTCGTAGACCGAGATTTCCTTTGCAGGAGCCTTTGCGTAGGCTTTGGTTATGAATATCTGTGCTATTGCCGCCGAGATGCCCGTAAGTATGAGGAAAAGCCACTGCTTTGCGGACATGGGCGAGTGGTGCATGATGAGCGGCGGAGTGAGCATGAGTGTGGTGAATCCCGAGAAAAATGCGACTATGACCATGCTGTTTTCGCCGCGAGTGCCGAGCTTTCGGACGAAGGTGTAGGCAAGACCCGCACCGAGTCCGCCGAGGAAGCCTGCCGCGGACGGTATGACCTCCGCGCTGAATGACGGCTTTACGACGAAAAGCGCTCCCGAGAAGGCTATGAACACGGAGAGCCACTCCACTCCGTCCGCCTTTTCACCGATAAACAGAAACGAGAAGATTATCGCAAAGAAAGGGGACAGCTTGTTGAGGATAGATGCGTCCGAGATCGGCATATGGTCAACTGCGTAGAAGTTGCATATCATTCCCAGACCGCCCGAAATCGAGCGTATCAGCAGGTATTTTAGGTTGCCCTTGCCTATCCTGAACGGTGTGTGCGTGCGGAAAAGCGCCGAGAGCGCAATTATCATTGCAAACAGATTGCGGAAAAAGCACTTCTGCAGCGTGGGGACATCTCCCGCCAGCCTTATGAACATATCCATGAGCGCAAAGCAGAATGCCGATATTACGATGAAAATTATCCCGAGACGGTAGTCCCTTCGTTTTTTGCTGTCCAATTTCTATACTTCTTTCGATTAGTTTTAC
>ONNL01000149.1 GCA_900319195.1 uncultured Ruminococcus sp.
GGCTCGTTATCGTCGCTCTCATTGCGGGGCTCGTCTGGAACTTTGCCGAGAGAAAGCGCTCGGTGCTCTATGCTGACGACAGGATAGCCGTGAGCTATATAGATGTCGGGCAGGGCGACTGCGAATTCATCTGCGGCGACGGCAAGTCGATGCTCATAGACTGCGGAGAATCAGGAGCCTTTGAGGAAGTCTCGGAATATTTGCAAAAGCTCGGCGTGAAAAAGATAGACTACGTTGTGTGCACTCATCCGCACTCCGACCACATGGGCGGAATGTACAAGATAATCGACAGCTTTGATGTTGGCGAGGCTGTTATCCCGAAGCTTGCTGACAAGGACGTACCGACATCGGAATACTTCGAGAGGTTCCTTGATGCCTGCGATAAGCACAAGGTAAAGCTGAGTACGGCAAAGGTCGGGAGAGTTATCGAGATAGGCGACGCGAGGGCGGAGATAATCGCTCCGCTCGGCACGGGCTACAGCAACCTCAACAACTACTCGATAGGCATAATGCTCCGCCACGGAAGAAACAGCTTTCTCTTCACGGGCGACGCTGAAGAGAAAGCCGAAAAGGAAATGGCAGAGAGCGGAAGGCTCAGTCAAGTGACGGTCTACAAGGCGGGACACCACGGGAGCGATACGGCGATACAATCCGATTTTATGGACATCATCTCGCCTGAGTATGCCGTTATATCGTGCGGAAAGGGCAACTCCTACGGTCATCCGCACCAGAAAACACTGAACAAGCTGAAAAAATACAAGACCAAGGTCTACCGCACGGATAAAAACGGGACTGTGGTCTTTGAGTCCGACGGCAAGGAGCTGACCGTCAGCACGGAAAGGAAATAGATATGGTAATACTTGACAGATTTGAAGGTGAACACGCTGTCCTTGAAACAGACGGCGAGATATCCACGATAAACCGCTCGCTCATCGCGGACGACGCGCGTGAGGGCGATATGCTCATTTTTCTCAACGGTAAATACTCTATCGACAGGAAATCGACCGAGAAGCGCCGTGAGGAGATAAGGGCGAAAATGCAGAGGCTCTTCGGCAATGAGGACTGATACTATTATTATAGGAGGCGGCGCGGCTGGCTGTTTTGCGGCTGTGCAGGCGGCTCGGCTCGGGAAGAGCGTCCTCGTTTTTGACAAGAATGAAAAGCTCGGGCGCAAGCTCAGGATAACGGGCAAGGGACGCTGTAACGTCACGAATGCCTGTCCGTCCGACGAGCTGATGAAGAATATCCCCGTGAATCCCCGGTTTCTGTACAGCGCATTTGCGGCGTTCGACAACTACGACACTATGAGCTTTTTTGAAGAGCTCGGAGTGCCGCTCAAGACCGAGCGCGGAGACAGAGTGTTTCCTGTGAGCGACAATGCAAACGACATCGCGGACGCTCTCGTGCATGAGATGAAGCGGCTCGGTGCGAAAGTGATACACAGGAGGGTGACGAAGGTGCTCACCCGTGGGGGCGCTGTTTCGGGAGTAAGGGCAGGCGGCGAGGAATACGAAGCGGATTCCGTGCTCATTGCCTGCGGCGGAAGGTCGTACTCCGTGACAGGCTCGGACGGCGACGGCTATATGCTCGCAGAGGCTCTCGGACACACGGTAACTCCGATAAAGCCGAGCCTTGTGCCGCTGACCTCCCCCGACAAATACTGTGCGGAGCTCATGGGGCTCTCGCTGAGAAATGTGACACTGAACCTCTATGACCGCGAAAAACTCATATTCTCGGAGCTCGGGGAAATGCTGTTCACGCACTTCGGAGTCTCGGGACCGCTCGTGCTGAGTGCAAGCTCGCATATCCGCGATATGCTGCCCGACCGCTATTCGCTGAAAATAGACCTGAAGCCTGCACTCGACGCGGAAAAGCTCGACGCGAGGATACTGCGCGACTTTGAGGAAAATCTCAACCGCGACTTCGCTAACGGGATAAGACATCTGCTCCCTGCGAAGCTGATACCCGCTGCGGTGAAGCTCTCGGGAATACCTGCGGAGCAGAAGGTCAACGGCATAACAAGGGAACAGCGCCGCAGATTCGGTGAGCTGATAAAGGCTTTCCCTGTGAGGATATCGGGATTCCGTCCCATTGACGAGGCTATCGTCACGAGCGGCGGTATAAGCGTAAAGGAAATAGACCCGAAAACAATGCAGTCGAAGCTTGTGAGTGGACTTTACTTCGCAGGCGAGGTCATCGACGTTGACGCATACACAGGCGGCTTCAACCTGCAAATAGCGTTTTCGACAGCCTATTGCGCGGCTGTGAATATGTGAGGTGGAAATATGGGATGTTTGGGAAATCTGCTGTGGTTCATCTTTGGAGGCTTTATAGCAGGACTCGGCTGGTGCATTGTGGGACTTCTTTGGTGCATAACAATAGTCGGTATACCTGTCGGGGTGCAGTGCTTTAAAATGGCAGGACTTTCGTTCATGCCCTTCGGGAAGGACGTGACCTGCGGCGGAGGCACGGTGTCACTGCTGCTTAATGTGCTGTGGCTCATATTCGGCGGACTGGAGCTTGCCGCGGGATTCTGCGTTATCGGAGCGATACTGTGCATTACAATAATAGGAATACCCTTCGGCTTGCAGATGCTCAAGCTTGCAAAGCTTGCACTCATGCCGTTTGGTGCGGAGGTATCGTGACGGGGAATTATCGGCAAATGCGAACGCCATTATGCTGAATAACCACCTAAAATTTTGAATACCCTAAAAAGGGAATACAGCTATAAATATGAGGAGAATGAAAATGAAAACAATAAACATTGCCATTGACGGTCCTGCGGGCGCAGGAAAGAGCACTATCGCAAAAATGGTCTCGGCAAGGCTCGGGTACATCTACGTTGACACGGGAGCACTTTACAGAGCAGTCGCTCTTTACATCACGGAGAACAGCATTGCGGACGCAGACATAGAGCCGGCACTCGCAAATGCCGATGTTTCGCTGAGATTCGTGGACGGAGCACAGAGGGTGTTCATCGGTGACAGGGACGTTTCCGACCTTATCCGCACTCCCGAGATATCAATGGCGGCGTCGCGCACCTCTGCTATCCCTGCTGTACGCAAGTACCTGTTCGGCACTCAGCAGAAAATAGCTGCCGAGAACAACGTCATCATGGACGGGCGCGACATCGGCACGGTAGTCCTGCCGAATGCTGACGTGAAGATATTCCTCACGGCTTCTGCGGAGGAGCGTGCCGAGCGTCGCTACAAGGAACTTGCCGAGAAGCCAGACTGCCCGACATACGAGGAGATACTCGCGGACATCAAACAGCGCGACGAAAACGACATGACCCGTAAGGAGTCGCCGCTCAGACAGGCAGAGGACGCTGTCTTCGTCGATACTACGGAGCTCGACCTTGAACAGTCTGCGGACGAGATAGTCCGTATCATCAGGGAAAAAACAGACAGGAAGTGAGCCTATGTATTACGTCGTAAAGTTTTTCGTGCGGCTGTATTTCCGCATAATGTACAATGTGCACGCAGAGGGCAGGGAGAATATCCCGAAGGGAAAGCCTGTTATCTATGCCTCGAATCACAGGAGCTATGCCGACCCACCGCTCGTGGGGAGCTTTGCAAAGGGCAGGCTGTGCTTCATGGCGAAGGAGGAGCTGTTCAAGAATCCCGTATTTGCGTGGCTGATACGCTCGCTCGGAGCTTTCCCCGTTGCGAGAGGCAAGGGCGACACGGGTACGATAGACAAGGCTGTTGAGAATCTCAAGAGCCGCAGCATGATGATATTCCCCGAGGGTACGCGCTCAAAGGACGGCAAGGTGCATCGCGGTCACTCGGGAGCGGCACTTATAGCGGTGAGGGCGAATGTCCCGATAATCCCCGTGGGAGTGTGCTACGGAGAGAAGCTGAAATTCCGCACAAAGCTCAGAGTTGTTTATGGCAAGCCTATCGACCCTGCGGAATACTGCACTATCAGCGACGAGCCGAATCCGAGGGAGCTCGTCAAGCTGAAAAACAAGTACATGGCTGATATAAAGTACATCGTCGAGGGCGAGCCCGAGGAGTCAAAGGAGAACGAAAATGAGTAAGATCACGGTCGCAGAGTCGGCAGGCTTCTGCTTTGGAGTTGACAGGGCAGTAAAAATGGTCTACAGCGAGCTTGAAAAGGGGACCAAGGTGGCAACGCTCGGACCTATCATTCACAATCAGGACGTTGTGAGCGACATGAAGGCAAAGGGCGCAAGGATAGTTGAGAATGTGGATGAACTTCTGCCCGATGAGACTGTCGTTATCCGCTCGCACGGAGTCGGCAGGGAGGTCTATGACGCGATAGAGGCTAAGGGCAGCCGAATGCTCGATGCGACCTGTCCCTTCGTTGACCGCATACACAAAATCGTTGCGGACAAGACGAGGGAGGGGTACTTTATCCTCATTGCAGGCGATAAGAATCACCCTGAGGTGCAGGGCATCATTGGACATTGTGACAAAAATTATTGCGTTTTCAAAGATAAATTTGAGCTGAATGACTTTTTTGAAAAAAACTATAAAAAATTGCAAAAAAAGGTTGCAATTGTCGCGCAAACGACGTATAATATAGTAGTATGGGGTGAGTGTTTAAACGTGATTCCGAAGAACGATCCCGATGTTGTTATATTTGAGACAATATGCAATGCGACCGACACAAGACAGACCGATGCGGCTGAACTTGCGAAAAAATCGGACATAATGCTTGTCGTCGGGGGAAAGCACAGCTCGAATACAGTTAAACTGTATGAGGTATGCAGCAGATACTGCAAGACCTTTCATATCGAGAATTCGGACGAGCTTCTGAACCTAAAGCTTCCAACTGCTGAGAGGATCGGCATTACTGCCGGAGCTTCAACCCCGGCTTATATAATTAAGGAGGTACAAACCAAAATGGCAGAAAATGAAAATCTGACTAACCAGAATGAAGATTTCGATTTTGCTCAGGCTATCGACGAGTCATTCAAAAAAATACATACAGGAGAGAAAGTTAAAGGCACTGTTGTTGCTGTAAATAATACAGAAGCTATCGTAGACCTCGGAACAAAGCACACGGGTTATGTTGCTCTTGATGACCTTACAGATGATGCAACTAAGAAGCCTTCCGACATCGTAAGCGTAGGCGACGAGATCGAGCTTGTTGTTATCAAGGTGAATGACGCTGAGGGTACAGCTACTCTTTCCAAGAGAAAGGTAGACGAGCAGCTCGGCTATGAGAAGATCATGAAGGCTAAGGAGGAGGACGCTGTCCTCGAGGGAACTATCCAGCACGTTGTAAACAAGGGTGTTACTCTCAATCTCTACGGCGTAAGGATCTTTATCCCTGCTTCACAGACAGGTCTCCCCAGAGGCGCTGAGCTCGAGCAGCTTCTCAAGAAGAAGGTACAGTTCAAGCTTATCGAGGTTACTGAGGGCAAGAGAAGAGCAGTCGGCTCTATCAAGGCTGTACAGCAGGAGCAGAGAGAAGCAGCTAAGGCTGAGTTCTGGGAGAGCGCAGAGATCGGCAAGAAGTATACAGGCAAGGTAAAGTCACTTACAAGCTTCGGCGCGTTTGTTGACCTTGGCGGTATCGATGGAATGGTTCACATTTCCGAGCTCTCATGGAAGAGGATCAAGCACCCGAGCGAAGTCGTTAATGTTGGCGACACACTCGAGGTCTACATCAAGGATCTCAACAAGGAAGAGAACAGAATTTCCCTCGGCTACAAGAAGGAAGAGGACAATCCTTGGGAGATCTTCAAGGCTAACTACAATGTTGGCGATGTTGTAAAGGTAACTATCGTTTCTATCACAAGCTTCGGTGCTTTTGCAAGGATCATCGACGGTGTTGACGGTCTTATCCACATTTCACAGATCGCTGATACTAAGGTAGAGAACGTTAAGGATTACCTCTCAGTAGGCGATGAGGTCGATGTAAAGATAATCGACATCGACACAGAGTCAAAGAGGATCAGCATTTCAATGCGTGCTCTTCTCGATACAGAGAACGGCGAGGACGAGGCAGCTGAGGACGACGCTGAGTAATTGACGATCATTTGTGGGACTGCACATAAAGTGCAGTCCTTTTTTGTGCAAAAAAATATTTTTTTACGGGATTTGTTCCTTATCCCTTGACAAATCGCCGTGAATGTTGTAGAGTTAAAATGTATAGGCATGGTCTCTGACGGGATATGCCGACAAAATATTTATTACGAGAGGGGTAATAAAATGAAAATGAAAAAAATCATTGCGGCAGCTTCGGCACTTGCTCTTTCGGCGGGAACGGTAAACTATCTCCCGAGCATGAAAACAGCGCCTGCTGCGGCAGCGGAGTCGTCCTACAACTATGCTGAGGCTCTCCAGAAGTCGATGTTCTTCTATGAGGTCCAGCAGGCAGGCAAGCTCCCCGAGTGGAACGAGGTATCATGGAGAGCGGACTCAATGCTCAAGGAGGACGGCACAGACGCGGACATCATACCCGGCGGCTGGTTCGACGCAGGCGACCACCTGAAATTCACGCTCACAAATGCTTACACAGCGTCGGTTCTCTCATGGGGTCTGGTACAGTACAAGGACGCTGTAAAGGATGCAGGTCTTTATGACACCTATCTCAAGAATCTCAAATGGGGACTTGATTACGTTCAGGCTTGCGACCTCGGTGATAAGGTAATAGGCACTATCGGTGACGATGCTTTCGACCACGTATGGTACGGAAGCCCTGAGGTGTATATAAGAAAGTACAACCTCAAGACAGGCACAGAGGACAGACCCTACGATACTATAACCTGCTGCACGACAATAGCTGAAATGGCAGCAGCTCTCGCAGGCGGATACATGGTATTCAAGGACGAGGATCCCGAGGCAGCAGCAGGCTACCTTGAACACTCAAAGAGCCTCTTTAAGCTTGCAAATGACGTGTTTGACAAAGCGGAGGCAGCAAAGAAGAACGGTGACGATGAGACGAACGCAAATTCCGATCAGGGCGTTCAGGAGAAGTATTACAGCACTATCCACAATCAAGGCACGGACAACTACGTTGATGAGCTCTTCTATGCGGCAAACTGGATGTACATGGCAACGGGAGACCAAAGCTATCTTGACCTCTGCGAGGAGAAGTATATCCCGATATTCCCGAAGGAAAATCAGTCTAACGATATGAAGTACACATGGGGCTTCTGCTGGGACGATACAACGCAGGCAGCCGCACTCCTCTATGCTATCAACACAGGCAAGCAGGATTGGATAGAC
This sequence comes from uncultured Ruminococcus sp., assembly GCA_900319195.1. Taxonomy (GTDB): domain Bacteria; phylum Bacillota; class Clostridia; order Oscillospirales; family Ruminococcaceae; genus Ruminococcus. The sequence continues at coordinate 7,206 of ONNL01000149.1, forward strand.
CATATTTCACATCACCTCGAATACTGGATAAACGGCTACGGCGGCAAGCAGGTAAACCAGACTCCCGACGGGCTCAGCCATCTCGACCAGTGGGGCTCACTCAGATATGCTGAGAATACTGCATGGTTAGCTAAGGTTGCTTCCGATACTGTATTCAAGAATGATCCTACACTTGCAGATAAGTACAACAACTGGGCAAAGTCGCAGATGGATTACGCTTTCGGTAACAATGACCTCGGACTTTGCTATGTTGTTGGAATGGGCGATAAGAACCCTGTGAATATCCACCACAGAGGAGCTTCGGGCATTCATGATGACCACTGGAACGCTCTTGGCACTGATATGGACGAGGGCGGAAAGTGGCAGACAGAATATGCTCACGTTCTCTACGGTGCGCTTGAAGGCGGTCCTAACCAGGACGGCTCATTCAAGGACGACAACGGTTCATATACAAACACTGAGGTCGCTATCGACTACAACGCAGGCTTCACAGCTTGTCTCTGCGCTATGATTGACGACTACGGCGGAGAGAAGCTCAGCAGCTTCCCTGTTGCAGAAACTCCCAAGTGGGCTGAGTGGGAAATGGGCGCAACTATCAACGGTCAGGGCAATGCATACACCGAGGTAAAGGTCTATGCTATGAACCACACTGCATGGCCTGCAAGAGTTGCAAAGAATGTCTCATTCAACTACTACTTCAACGTTTCCGAGCTGCTTGACGCAGGACTTTCGGTAGATGACATCACTCTGAAAATAGGCTCACAGCAGTATCAGGAGGGTGAGCAGGGCTACGCTACGATTTCAGGTCCTTACAAGTACGACGGCGACCCGAGCGGTAACACCTACTACGCAAAGATACAGTTCGAGGACGGCAGAGCTATAATGCCTACGGGTCAGAGCGAGCACAGGGACGAGGTACAGTTCCGCGTTTCTATCCCTGACGCTATCGACGGTCAGTCCACAGAGGGTGCATGGGACCCGACAAATGACTATTCGTATGAGAAGCTCCAGCCGGGACTTGCAGATCTTATGCTCCCCGAAGCTCTCAACGATCAGATAACAATGTATGTTGACGACGTTCTCGTATGGGGTACAGAGCCCGACGGCACAACTCCCTCAAATTATGAGCCGACAACAGCTCCCACATCTGAGTCAACAACACAGCCGAATACTGACGGCGATGTTACTTGGGGCGATGCAAATGATGATGGTACTGTATCCGTTGCAGACCCGACACTCATCATGCAGGCGGCTGCAAATCCGAACGAATTCACTGTTACAAATGCTAAGGCAGCGGATGTTTCGGACAGCGGCGACGGCGTTACATCAGCGGACGCACTCGTTATTCAGTGCTTCCTCGCAGGCAGTATCGACGCACTTCCTGTCAAATAAAAACAAATTCATATTTTGTTCATAAAGGGGACTTTTCGTCCCCTTTATTTATTTTTACAATTTGGCAGTATGACCAAAAATTGCGCTGTAATATTAGGAGAATAACCGAAATTTCTGAAAACTATTTACATTTAAGATTCGATATAATATAATAAGATTGGAAAGTGACGAACGGTGCGGTTCTCTTTATGAGCATTTTCATTTTCCGCTATTCATTAATGTATATAACCGCAATGTTTGCACTGGCATTGCGTTATAATTAAATTATATCTTTTTAAAATTCAGGGAGGGTATTACAATGCACAGAAAAATTGCAAAGGCTATTACAAGTAGTCTGACAGCTGCTGCTGTCGTTGCTACAAGTGCTGCTGCGTTCGTTCCTATGGGAGCTTCCGCAAAGGACTACTGCGTTGGACAGGTCGATTTTGACAACGGCGTAGGTCTTCCGTGGCATACTTGTGTAACAAATCCTGCTAAGCAGTCAATGTCTATCTCGGGCGGTTCTTACACCGTAACTCTTGATAACATCGGCGGTAAGGCAAACGGCGGTGCCTCACGCTGGGACTGCCAGTTCAGACACAGAAGTCTCCACATTCAGTCAGGTCATACCTATAAGGTACATTTCGAGATCAATTCAACTTCAGAAGGTGAGCTCGCTACTCACATCGCTGACCTCAAGGGTGAGAACCCTGTTTGGATCAGCAACTGCGGCGGCACACAGGCTTGGAGCTACACAAATTCAAAAGATCCCAACGGCTATGAGCACGGTCAGAGCTCGGGTAACCTCGTTATCCACAAGGGCGACAACGTATTTGATTCTGAGTTCACGGCTGATAAGACACTTGAAGTTGCTGAGTGGGCATTCCACTACGGCGGCGCTGGTCAGTATCAGGATGTTGACTGCTTCCCCGAGGGAACAAAGCTCACATTTGATAACATGAGCCTCGAGTGCGTGACCTGCGGCGATACATACAAGAGCGAGACAGAGACTCCTTGTCTCTGGGATCCTACCAACAATCTTGGTAAGGTAACTCCTAAGAGCGATGTCAGAATCAACCAGGTCGGCTACATCAACAACATGGAGAAGAAGGCTACTTACGCTACTGATACAAAGATCAGCCCTGTTAAGTTTGAGGTACGTGATAAGTCAGGCAAGGCTGTATTCACAGGCACAAGTACAGACGGCGGTCTTGACGAGGGTTCGGGCGAATACGTTCAGATCCTTGACTTCACAGACTTCAATCTCGACGGCTCTAAGGACGGCGACGGCTACTACATTTGGGTAGACGATACTTCAAACGTTCAGAAGGACGAGTTCACAGGCGAGGCTTACAATATGTTTGAGAGCCACCCGTTCTCAGTAGGTCTCGACATCTACAAGGGCGTTCTTAAGGATGCTCTTAACTACTACTATCAGAACCGTTCCGGTGTAGCTATCGAAGAGCAGTACATCACATCTTATAACGAGAACGATCCTAAAGGAAAGGCAGGTCTTGCTCACGAGGGCGGTCATGCACCTAAGGATCTGGCATATGTTCAGTCTGCATGGGTAAAGTCCTACGGTCAGGAATTCGACGGCGATAAGAGCTACCAGATCGACGGTGTCGGCGGTTGGTACGACGCTGGTGACCACGGTAAATACGTTGTTAACGGCGGTATCTCTGTATGGACTCTCCAGAATATGTATGAGAGAGCAAAGGTAAACGGCACTGCTTCTAAGTTCGATGATAACAAGACAATGTCTATTCCTCAGAACTACAGCGCCGGCAACATCGAATTCAACGGTACAGGTTCACCTGATATCCTCGATGAGTCGAGAGTAGAGCTCGAGTGGATGATGAACATGATCGTTAAGTCTGATGATCCTTACTGGGGCAGCAAGTATGCAGGATTTGTATACCACAAGCTCCATGACCACAAGTGGACAGGTCTTGCTACAAAGCCTTATGACTATCAGTCCGAGTGGAAGACAACTCGTATCGTAAAGCCTCCGACGTATGCTGCTACATTCAACTTCATCGCTTGCGCTGCACAGGCTGCAAGACTTTGGAGAGGTATTGATGATGCATTCGCTGATGAGTGCCTCGAAAAGGCTAAGGCTTCTTACGATGCTGTAATGAAGTATAAGTCAAGCTGGCAGGTTGACGAGGGTAAGGCTAAGACAGACGAGAATCCTTCAGGTGATCCTATGTTCGCTCCTCTTGATCAGGCTATCGGCGGCGGCGGATACGGTGACTCATACGTACAGGACGACGCTTACTGGGCAGCTTGCGAGCTCTATGCTACAACAGGCGATACTACTTACTACGACTTCCTCAAGGCATATAAGAACAACAACGATAAGTCAGGCAAGGATAAGGCATTCAGCCTTACAACAAGCCTCGGCGGCGGTGAGAACAACGGCTCATTCAGCTCATTCAACTGGGGCTGCACAGCTGGTCTTGGTACACTTTCACTTTATCTCAGCGAGAATACATCTGCTGCAGATAAGGCAACTATCGCTGCAAGCATCACAGAGGCTGCTGATTCTTACATCGCTCAGATGGATGACAGTGGTATGGGTATCCCGTACAAGAGCACAACATTCTCTGATGCTATCAACATCGGTTATGATTCAAACGGTAACCTTATCGAGGTTTACGGCTATGAGTGGGGTTCAAACTCATTCGTAATCAACAACGCTATCGTTATGGCTTATGCTTATGACATAAACGGCACAAACGAGTACATCTCGGGTGTATCTACAGCTCTTGACTACATCTTCGGACGTAACGGAAACGGTTTCTCTTATGTAACAGGTTACGGTACATATCACGAGAGCAATCCTCACCACAGATATTGGTCATATGAGCTCGATCACGAGTTCCCGATGGCTCCTGATGGTGTAATGTCCGGTGGTCCTGGTTCAGGACTTCAGGATCCTTACGTTGCAGGTCTCGGCTATCAGAGAGGCAAGGTTGCACCTCAGAAGTGCTTCGTTGACTCGATCGAAGCTTGGTCTGTAAACGAGGTTACGATCAACTGGAA
>ONNL01000150.1 GCA_900319195.1 uncultured Ruminococcus sp.
AGAAATTGCAATGGAAAATTCAGAAGAATAAGCACCACAGCAATTGCGGCAGGGAAACAGTATATCATATAATACATTCTGTGCCTGTTCATAAGGTGACCGCTGATGCTTTGGACATAAAGTCCGAATGTACACATCGTTACAACATTTGCAAGAAAGTACAAGCCAATCGAAATATTCGCTGCGAGTACATTTGCGCTTTCTGCGAAAGCACCGGCAAGGACATTCGTTAAGCTGCCGATGAAAACACCGCCGCAAAGCACCGCATAAAGCGTATGTTTCAAGTGTTTGATGCGTTTCGTCATAGCGAAGTAGAAGATGCAGCAGGCACTCAGTATCAAAGCGGCGATGTCGTATGAATTATTATATGTCATGCCTTTCATCTCCTCTCTATTATTATATCATATGCCGTCATATTTTGCAATATATTTAGCGATTTTGTTACCGGATTTACTGCTTTTTGTAAAGTGCTTATCAATTGAACAAAGCCGCCGCTTTTTGCCTGCGGCGGCTTAGCTTCGTTATTTAGTTCTTATTCGAGGCTTTATAAGACCTATGATGAACTAGTTGTTAGGAGGAATAGTTATGAGCCTATATTAAGTTAGGGTCTTGCAGTTGTAGGAAGTGTACACTGATTTGTTACATCAATCAGATTGTGGTTATTATTAGCGAGTTTGTAAATTACAGATGTGTTTGTGAGAGTCGTGTCTGCTGTGTAAATATCCACGCCATCAAGCTGAACGCTGATCTTGTGGTAGGCAATACCGTCAATCGTTACTGTGTCCGCAGGCTCAGTAGATACTGTAGCCGATGTGAGAACCGCCTTAGCTGTTGGAGCAGAGGTTGTAAGTACCGAGGTAGCAGTAGTTCCGTCCATTACGATATCAAGACTAAGCGCCCAATTATCCGTCACCGTGTTAAATACCGTATTATTACAATTTTTGTCTTCACCCTCAAGCCAAAGTCTTACTACAACCTTATAATATGATGTAGTGCTTGCAGTTGCCGAGCCAATGGTTGCAGCCGAGTTGTAGTTAGAAATTGCAGTAGGAGTAGCATTACCGCTTATAGCCATACCTTCTGTAAAGTAGTATGTTCCAGTTGTACTAGTTTCACTACTGAGGATTGTCTTAAGAGACCCAACTTCCCCTGTGGGTGTTGCAGATGTAATATCTTCAGCGAAGATAGCCGCTCTGAAAGCATGGAGTGTATCAGTATCATTCGCTTTGCCCGATGTCAAGGTAATATTTTTTACAACAACATTTTGAGCCGAATTACTGGTATTGTTTGCCTTGAGCTGGAAAACATAATCAATATAACCATAAGCGACATTAGCAGTCGAAATACTTCCTGTTATACCATAATTAGTTTGGAACTCATTATCATACTTTGTTTTAAAATTAGCCCTACCACCAAGATTATTCGTAAGGTCAGTATCTTCACTGTATTTAGTATAAACATCTGTTAACGCATCACCGCTACCACCTACATTGTAGGTGTCAGTGTACCAGAACGACGCTCCGTCAACCGTTGAAACAGGTTCAAGCAAAGCGTGCATAACGTCAATGTCGGTGGTCTTGAACAGGTTATCAGCCTTCTTAGCCGTACTGTTCAGTTCATCCTGTGCGACCAGAAGGTTATCGCCAACCTGAGTACGGACTTCCATACCAGTCACGGTTACCTCTTTATTCATTGTGAACCATGCGAATGTCGAGCTTGCAAGCATTACAGCCGACACGGTAAACATTCCTATAGCCGAGAACAATTTTGTTCTGCCGGCAATTTTCTTAACATTATTATTTTTCATAAACATACCCCTTTCAATAAGGTCAAGCTTGTCTTTCGAGGTTTTTTGCCCCTCGAGCTAATGATTTTTACATCGCCCCTTGGTATACTTAAAGTATACACGAAAACTATCGTTTTGTCAATATCTCCCGTTCATCTTTGTATAAATCACTAAAAACGACGTATTTTCGTGTGCATTTTGCCTAATGGTCATTTTACGGGATATAAAATCTCTAAAATAATATACAGTTTGTATTGATTTTCACAAAAAGAACAAATAAAATTCATCATTTCACTTGACAAAATAATCAATTAAAGCTATAATATAATAGAGCATATATACATTTCTGCAGGAGGTGACGTTATGGGCTCTGAGGCACTGAAAAACAAGGCTACAGTCGGCGGCTTGCGTCCCATTGAGCAGTATTTCACTCCGATAGGCTCATCGGTCACAGGCGAATTCGTTGCCGCACGTTCCTCTTTCAGAATGAATTCATCTGATAAGGGCATTCTCTTCGCGGCGGACTATATGCCCCTGCTTGAAAAATATCTCGACAGAGCCTCCTATTATATGGGCTGCGCTCTCTGCCAGATAGCAGATACTATGGAAAATTTCGCAGAGCGCGAGATAACTCTCGATTATCTCACCCTGCCTTTGCCTGTGAATCTGCTGAAAGCACGCGATTTCAAGGCGAATATCATCGAGGCGACGTCTAAGCTCCGTCTCAATCGCTCGAAGATATGCATCGAGCTGCCTTCCTATTTATATAATGAAACAGACGGCAAGGCGGCGGAAATGATAAAGTCACTACAGAAGGACGAATTTCTCGTTATGATAGATTCCTTCGGCGGAACAGCCGCAACAAGCTACCGCCTTGCGGAATTTGAGGCGAATTACGTTCTCCTCGACCCTGCCCTCACCGCTCTCGCGGCTAAGAGAGGCCGCCCGGCAAGCACCGTCAAGAGCATGGTGAGCCTTGCAAGCGACCTCGGCACGAGCGTCATTGCGACCAACGTCGCCAACGATGACGAGGGAGAAGCTGTCGCGGAAGCAGGCTGCAGCAATTGTACGGGAGCATTCGTCGGCTCTGAGGTGAGCAGACAGTATTTCCGTATCGACAGAAAAGAATGATTTGACATATTTTACGGAAACGGAGGGATAATATGGCGGAAAATAACGAAAAGGATACCGTTCAGACCACCGATAATGCCGATAACACCGAACAGACTACGCAGCAGTCCGCCGCGGAGAATTCCGACGTTCAGGAAAATGCTGCACCCGAGGCTGATGATAGATCGAAAAAGAAGAAGTCAAAGCGTCCCAAAAAGGACAAGGACGAGAAGCTCCCGCGCAGTCCCCTCGACGATAACCGCGATGTGCTCACTCTCCGCAGACGCGCCAAGGAAGCAAAGCGCTATGTCCTGCTGATGAGAGTCGCCGCACTCATTGCGGTCGTGCTCATCGTTATCATCACCGTCGGCTACGCTATCTCTTATTTTTATAATAAGTACGGAAGCTTCACGATAAAGGTCAACAAGTACGATATGGTGCATCAGGGACTTTCGCTCTCAGAGACTCCCGAATATGGGAACTCCGAGGCTGTGCTCAACGCTGATATAGTATATGATATGACCAACATAAGCGGTGATGATCTTCCGGATAATATCGACATGGTGAACGGCTCGCACAACGGCGACAACTACATTGCATATACCTTCTATATTCACAATGCGGGTGAAGATACACTGACGTATCAGGGCGACATCGTTATCGAAAACACCACAAAGGGCGTTGACGAGGCGATAAGAGTCGCAGTATTCTACAACGGAGAAAAGACAGTCTACGGAAAGACAAAATCAAACGGCACAGGCAAGGAGAGCGACTGCGACTCGGAATTCATGTCCGCCTCACAGATAATGCGCAGAAAGGTCACCTCCTTCAAGCCGGGCAGCTCGGACAAATACACCGTGGTCATCTGGCTCGAGGGCAATGACCCCGACTGCGTGAACAAGATCATCGGCGGAGTTATGAAGCTGAGGATGGATTTCAAAATTATAGAAGATACTTGATAAGGGGTACATATTAAAATGAAAAAAGCGATAAAAATTATTTTCGATATTCTTACTTGGATATTACTGATCTTTGCATTTATTGTTACAGCGCTCGTTATTTCCTCGGATAAGAACAACGGAACGGCAAGCCTCTTCGGATATATGCCCTTTACCGTAGAATCGGACTCTATGTTGCCGACCTTCAGCAAAAACGACCTCATCTTAGACAAAAAGGTAGACAGCATCTCTGAGCTCAAAAAGGGCGACGTTATCACATTCTGGACCATGTCTGGCTCTCAGCGCATAAGAAATACCCACCGTATCGTTGAAGTAAAAAATGAGAACGGAAACTACTCGTTCGTTACACGAGGCGATAACAACCCCGCAAATGATACCACAGACGTAATGGCAGGCGACATCATCGGAAAATGGAACGGCACAAGGCTCAAGGGCTTCGGCAAGGCTATGAACTTCCTCAAGACAAGAAAGGGATTCTTCATCTGCATCATAATCCCTATGGGCATATTCTTCATCTTCGAGCTTTATAAGCTCATCGTGACTATCATCGAAATGAGACGTCCCGAGGTGCTCACCGAAAGCGACGAGGAGGAGATAAAGCGCAGAGCTATCGAGGAATACCTCGCTGAACAGAAAAAGAATGCAGCCGAGAACGCTCCTGCTGAGGCGGCAGCAAAGACCGAGTCCGCCGCAGAACAGGCAGTCGAAAAGGCAGAGGATACAGCAAAGGCTTTGGAAGCAGCAGCAGAAGAATTAAAGGAAAACACATCGGAAAATGCTCCCGAGACCGCAGAGTCGGCTGAGAGCGAAAGCAGTACAGACACAGCAGAGAATAAGTCATAAATGACGGAAAGGCTAAAATGGACACTTTCTTAAAATGGTTCTTCATTTTTATTTCCGAGATACTCAAGGGCTTCGCTACGGTGTTCTCGGGACTATGGAAGGGACTTAAACAGATCTTTGCCATTAAGAGCTTTGTTAGCATTTTCAAGGACTACTCAAGAAGCTTCAGTGCAGTAGAATGGGTGCTTGCGATACTTTCGATAATAATCGTTGCGGCAGTCTATGCACTGATAATATTCATGATAGTTCTCGCAATACGCAAGTATATAAGATTCAGGCACTCTATCGTAAGTGACGAGGACTTGCTCGAAGAGATAGGCGTATTGCAGAGACAAGTCCTGAAAATGACTAAGGAAAAAGACGAGATAATGGCAATGAAGGTCTCACAGATAGGCGTGGGACCCGTAGGAAAGCCGCTCGCTTACGGCGGCGCGGCAGGCGGCGGAATGATGATAGACGAGAACGGCAATCCCGTCGGGGAACAGCCCGAGGACGAGGAGCAGCAGACAGAGGCAGGCGTTGTCATCACTACAGACAAGCGCTTCTCGAAGCTCCTTGAGGTCGATAACTTCTATAAGGAATACACTCCGCCCGCGTATGACAACAATATAACACTTGCACAGCTCTGTGAGGATTACAGAAACTTTGCGTGCTCGCGTATGCACCTCTTCTATGAGATAAAGACCATAAGGCTCTTTATAGCAGGCATGGCGTCCACAAAGCTCATTATCCTTCAGGGTATATCCGGTACAGGTAAGACCTCGCTCCCCTACTCGTTCGGTAAGTTCTTGCAGAGAGACACCACCATTGCCTCTGTACAGCCTTCGTGGCGTGACCGAACCGAGCTTTTCGGATTCTTCAACGAATTCACGAGGAACTTCAACGAGACTGAGGTGCTCAGAAGGATCTACTCATCAAGCTTCAATGATGATGTAAACTTCATCCTCCTCGATGAGATGAACATCGCCCGTGTCGAGTATTACTTCGCGGAAATGCTCTCTATACTTGAAATGCCGAACGCTGACGAGTGGAAGCTCGACCTCGTTCCGAATGTGTGGAGCACAGACCCTGTTAACCTCGACCACGGCATGATAAGGATACCTCAGAATATCTGGTACATCGGAACAGCGAACAACGATGACTCGACCTTCGCTATCTCCGATAAGGTATACGACCGAGCACAGCCTATAAACCTCGACGCAAAGGGAATCGCATTCGATGCTCCCGATACGCCGCCGATAAACCTCAGCTTTGAACACCTCAACAGCCTCTTCCAGAAGGCATTCGAGGAGCACCCGATCTCCGAGGAAAACCTCAAGAAGATACAGCACCTCGACCTGTGGGTCATCGAAAAGCTGCGAGTTGCGTTCGGTAACCGTATCCTCAAGCAGATGAATCTCTTTGTTCCTGTTTATGTTGCCTGCGGAGGCGACGAGATAGACGGTATCGACTACGTTCTTGCAACGAAGATATTCCGTAAGTTCGAGTCGCTCAACCTTGCAATGCTCAGAACAGAGCTCAAGGAGCTTGTAGCATACCTCAAAAAGACGTTCGGAAGCAACAAAATGACCGAATCCGTTGCTTATCTTGAACGACTGCAAAAACTTTTCTGATAAAAATTACAGACCTGTCGGCCTCGGTCAGCAGGTCTGTTTGTCTTTTTGAAATTCGGGCAAACAGCTTTTTATGTGGTTATTAATCCGGGCGGCGTTCGCATTTGCCAATGATACCGCAAACTCTCAGCCTGTCAAGACTATAACGACCGCAAAAGAATTATTTGCCAAAAATATCTGAAAATCAACGAAAGGAAGTGAGTATATGGACGACCGCAATGACGGCTATAACAAATGGTACGACAGATTTTCCGAGACCATGGGCGATTTCGACGACGATGAGCTCTTCGACTCCATGTACTCGCTCATAACATCAAGTCAGAATACCTTCATACTCAACCGCAAGATAATGCAGAAGGCGATAGATGTCACTTGGGTGGACGCTATCGAAAAGGGCATCATCCATGTTGACAACGTGCTGCGCTCCCCGAGAAAAACTATCGAGGACGTCGAGGAAATAGTCCCCATAGCGCTCTCACGAAAGATAACCGTCGAGTCCGTAAAGCACCTTGCCCAGCACACCGACTTGATACAGGAATACGACCCGGTAACAAAGAAAATAACACCCTCAAAGGTGCTCAATATACACAAGGAAGAGAGCATGATGACGTATGAGAACAAGTTCGTCAATACGCTCATCGACAGGCTCTTCATCTTCATAAGTCAGCGATATGAAAAGCTCAGTGAGGTCTCAAACGACGAGGAGGCTTACTCGATGAGCTACAATACCGAGCTTGACGACTCGCAGGGACACCGCTTCAGGCTGAATCTCTCCATTGAGACTATCGACAGCCTTGAAACACGCAACAGCAGCGGTCTTACTCTATGGGAGCGAGTCAGCAAGCTCAAAGAGACCATTGAGAGCTACAAGGGCTCGCAGTTCTGCATGGCTATGGGAAATGCACGTATCCGACCTCCTGTCATGAGAACGAACGCGATAATGAAAAACGTAGACCTCAAAGCCTGCCTCACGCTTTGGCAGTTCATCGAGAGCTACGACAAGGTCGGCTACAAGATAAGCGTTTCTGACACCGCTCAGAAGGCTAACGACGATTACCTCAACGACCTCTACGACCTCATCGCACTAAACTTCCTGCTTTTCCGCTCATATACCAAGGAAAAGCCGAAGGTGTTCACTCCGCTCAGGACTAAGAACAACAAGGCGATAACGCCGAAGTTCCTGAGAAGATTCGTTAAACCCGACACCGCGGATTACGATATCCCGATAGGTGCATTCACCGAGGACGGCGTTCCCTTTATGGAAAAGCCTGCCGACAAAGGCAGAGCCGCTCCCGACGAGAGCCTGCTTGCCGAGATAGACAGCATTCTCGAGCTTGAGCACGAGTTCATCAGGAACCAGCGGATAATCGAGGCTGAAAAGATACGCAGACGCGAGGAGGCAGAGCGCAAACGCGAGGAGGCAGAGCGCGAGCGGCTTGAAAAGATACGCCGCGAGGCAGAGGAACAGGCAGAACGCGACCGTATCGAGCGTGAAAAGCGCGAAGCCGAGGAAGCCGAGCGTCTCAAGCGCGAGTGGGAGGAGCGTCAGAAGGCTGAGGCTGAGGAGCGCGAGCGCAAGCGCATAGCGGCTATCGAAAAGGCTGAACGCGAGAAACGCGAGGCTGAGGAGCGCCGCCAGCGTGAATACGACAACTTCCGCCGCCAACAGCTCACAAAGGAGCGTCTTGAGGCGGAGCGTCTTGCCGAGGAACAGGCAAGAATTGCCGAGGAGAACCTCTCCCCCGAGGAAAAAGCCGAGCGTGCGCGTCTCAAAAAGGAAAAGCTCGAGCGCGAAAAGCGCGAAAAGATACGTGCAGAGCGTCTCAGGCAGGAGCGCCAGATGTACGAAAAGCGCGATTTCAAAACGATCTATCTCGCATACTCGCGGAGTCCGCTGTGCGTGATAAGGCGCTTCTTCATACTGCTCTGGTCGGTGATATTCAATATCCCGATAGTCCCTGATGTAGACCCGAAATACTGGCGTGCAGAGCACCCGAAAAAGCATCTGCTCGAACCCCTGCTTGAAACTAAGGCAGAGCATGAGGAAAATGTCCTCATGGATAAATACTATCACAAGTACGCGACAGTTTTCCCGTATAACGTGAAACGCTTCATAGCTGACACGAAATACAAGCTGACGCACAAGAAGGTGCTCAGTGAGGCGGAAAAGGAGAAGATAAGAAAGTCGCTGCCCGTCCGCACTCCCGAGGAGCAGAAGGAGTACGACAGGAATATACGCAGGCTGTTCAGGAAATACCATGTACTGCTCATTGTCCGCATATTCAGGCACTTCTCCGAAAAGATAAGGCAGATGCGCGAGGAGTCGTTCACCACAAAGGACGACGTAAAGCGCGGCTTCAAGTCATTCATCAAATTCATAGACAGACTTGTCATAACTGCGGCTGTCATACTGCTAATAGGACTCATCATTCTCTCCGCGATAGTATTCACGCACAGCTCGAATGGCGAGACCGCCAATGTATTCGGGAATGATATCATGAATGTAGTCACGGGAAGCATGGAGCCCACTATCCACACGGGTGACTTCATTCTCGTGAAGTCAACGGACAGCAGCAAGCTCAAAAAGGGCGATATAATCTCGTTCAAGTCCACCGACCCCGAGATATACGGCAAGCTCAACACCCACAGGATATATGCGGTAAATCCCGACGGCACATTCACGACAAAGGGCGACGCAAATCCCACAGC
>ONNL01000153.1 GCA_900319195.1 uncultured Ruminococcus sp.
AACGACACATCTGTTGAATTTGAGATAACCTCAAACCGTCCCGACTGCCTGAGCGTTATAGGTCTTGCAAGAGAGACAGCCGCTACCTACAATGAAAAGCTCAATGTAAAGGAGCCTGAATTCAAGGGTGTTGACGGCGACATCAACTCAATGCTCAAGGTCGATATACTCAACACGGAGAAGTGTCAGAGATACTGTGCAGGTATCGTAAAGAATGTAAAGATAGGTCCCTCGCCGCGCTGGATGAGAGAGAGACTCCGCGCAAGCGGTGTTCGTCCTATCAACAACTTCGTTGACATCACAAACTATGTTATGCTCGAATACGGTCAGCCTATGCACGCATTCGACCTCCGCTATGTTGAGGGAGCACACATCAATGTCCGCAACGCAGTCAAGGGCGAAAAGATAATGACTCTCGACGGTGTTGAGCGCGAGCTTGACGATACCATGCTCGTTATCGCTGACGAGAAGAAGCCCGTTGCCGTTGCAGGTATCATGGGCGGCGAGTACAGCGGTATCATGGACGATACCACAACAGTTGTATTCGAGTCAGCATACTTCGAGCCTACACAGGTAAGACGCACATCAAAGAAGCTCCGTCTGAAGTCCGACGCTTCCGCTCGCTATGAAAAGGGCGTTGACAGGCTTATCTCCATGACCTGCCTTAAGAGAGCATTCGAGCTCGTTGAACAGCTCGGCGCAGGTGAAGTCCTCAACACAGTTATTGACAAGGACTACACAGACAAGACTCCTGCTTCTGTTGATTTCGATTACAAGTGGACTAACGATTTCCTCGGCACAGACCTCACAGAAGAGCAGATGAAGGAATACCTCTCGCGTCTCGGATTCACATTTGAGGGCGGCAAGGTTATCGCTCCGTCATTCAGAATTGATATTGAGTGCAAGGCTGACATAGCAGAGGAGGTCGCTCGTATCTACGGCTACAACAACATTCCCTCGACTGATTTCCGCGGCGTCGCAAGAGCTGAGTTCACACCCGAGCAGAAGTTCGTGAATACTCTCAGAAAGACCGCTGTTGCACTCGGCGGATATGAGATAGCTACCTACTCATTCGTATCGCCCAAGTATTTCGACAAGATAAAGCTCCCTGCTGAAAGTAAGCTCCGCAGGGCTGTAAGGATAGAGAATCCGCTCGGAGAGGATACAAGCGTTATGAGAACGACAACTATCCCCTCAATGCTCGATGTTCTCTCATTCAACTACAACAACCGCAACGAGTCCGCGTGTCTCTTTGAGATAAGCAAGGAATACCTCCCTGCTGAAAAGGAGAAGCCGTTCATCAACGGCGAGACTCTCGCAAGCAACGGCAAGCAGAAGCATCGCTATAACTATTCGCTCCCCGATGAGCCGCAGAGACTTACATTCGGTATGTACGGCGGCGACGCTGACTTCTACACCCTCAAGGGCATGGTAGAACAGCTCCTCGACGAGATAAGAATAGGCGATGTTGAGTATGTCCGTGCAGGTGACTGCGAGGTATTCGACGAGAAGTGTGCATTCCACCCGTACAGAAGCGCTGTCATCATCAAGGACGGCGTACACATCGGTATCATGGGTGAGATACACCCCGATGTTCAGGATAATTACGGGATCGGCACAAAGACCTATGTTGCAAAGCTGAACATTCCCGAGATGATGAGCCTTGCTGATGAGATGATAACCTATCAGCCGCTTCCGAAGTTCCCGGCTACGACCCGTGACCTCAGCCTTATCTGCGACGACGAGATACCTGTTGCCGCACTTGAAAAGGCAATCAAGGGCGCTGTCGGAAAGATACTCGAAAAGGTTACACTCTTCGACGTTTACAAGGGACAGCAGATAGAGTCGGGCAAGAAGAGCGTTTCTTACTCTATCTCAATGCGCTCGCATGACGGTACACTTACCGATGAACAGGCAGACGGCGCTATGAAGCGTGTGCTCAAGGCTCTCAAGGAGCTCGGCGCAGAGCTTCGCGCATAATATGTAAAAATATCGGGGAAGTCTCTGAATGAGGCTTCCCCGATTTTTGTATGTTCGGTTTTATATCCTTGAAATAAGCTCCCTGCGCTTCTGCTCGAATTCCTCATCGGAGAGAAGCCCTTGCTCTTTTAGCTTTTTGAGCTGTTCCATTTTTGCGGCGATATCCTCGTTTGCGGCAGATGCCTGCTGTACGGGTGCGCTCGTTATGCTCTTGCGGACGAGGTTCATCTGCTTGACGGCTGCGTCGGCAAATTCCTGTGCATTCTGCACCCACGGAAACTTTATTCGTCCCGAGTTTGAGGAAATGACGAGTGTTCTGCCGCCTGTGAGCTTGTTGTAGAGCGAATCGTTCACGAAAACATTGTCGAGCTTGTCAAGCGGCATCTGTATCTGAGTAGCACCGATATACTTTTTCTTTGTGCCGAAAATCTGCTGGTCGGTGAGCTCAATTTTACATCTTGAGCTTCTGCTTTTGATTATAGCGCCGTATATGAT
>ONNL01000206.1 GCA_900319195.1 uncultured Ruminococcus sp.
CGCCGAGCTTGAAGCCGTTGCCGTCGCAATCTCCGAAGCCCTCGCCGCTCTCTGTGAAGCCGTTTCTTGCAGCGATACAATTCTGGAGAGTTACAACTCCGATAGGTCCTGTCTCAGTCTTTGCGTAGAGGTCCCAGCCGTCGTCCGAGTTGTTGTATGAGATACAGCCGTCGAATACGTTGCCCTCACCACAGGTGAGCTTAGCAGCGAAGCCGTCAGCGTTCTCCATTGTAGCGTCGTCGCAGTTGTTCTTTGATGTGCAGTTCTTGATGAGGTTGTTTGTCGGCCACTGAGCAATTGTGGAGTACGATGTCTGATAGCGTGAGAGCTGGAGACCTGTGTCCTGATTGTCATTGAATATCATTCTCTCGATGATATTGTTGTCACCCGAGAGGAGCATTCCGTTGTCTCCTGCCTTCTCGATAGTGAAGCCGTAGAAGTGCCAGTATGAGCCGTCGAGCACGAAGCCTCTGTTCGAGCCGCTTACCTCCATGCCTGAGAAATCGAATGTTACAGAAGCGCCGGGATATGCAGAGATCGTCTTGTAAGCATTTGCCGCGCCTGCATTTGCCTCCTCAATGATGATAGGAGAGCTGTACTTGTATGTTCCTGCAAGGAGGTAGATAGTGCCGCCTGCCTTGACATTGCTGATAGCTGTGAGCACGTCTGTGGGCTTATCCATTGTTGAGCCGTCGCCTGTGCCGTTGGGTGAAGCGTAGATAACGTTGTCCGTTACGATCGCAGGTGTTGAAGCTGTAGTTGTTGTTACTGCTGGAGTCTGGATAGTTGTCGTAACAATGGGAGTTGAAGCTGCTGTTGTAGTCGTTGTGGGAACATATGTGCCGCTGTCACTCTTGAAGCCGCTGCCGATAGCGAGGATAGAGTCATCATAAGCCACGAGTGCAGCCTTAAGTCCTGTATTCACATCATAAGCTGCGTCGTCTACGGAGTTATCGAATGTCCACTGGAAGTCGCCGCCGTTTACACGTCCTGCCTTTGCTGTTACAACAGAGGGGACATCAGCCGCAGCGTCGGGAGTATAGCTGTACATCGAGCTTGATGTATCGAAGTTGTTGTATGTAGCTCCGCCCTGCTTAGCCTTTACGGACGACGGAACAGTTTCGTTTCTTGATGAAGCGACATAAGCATCAAATTCGGTGCTGTTATCCTGATATGATGTGAATGTGCCGCCTGTTATGTAGTTTCCGTATGCCTTGATGATACCGCCGTCCTCGCTCGAGAAGATACCGCCTGCGGTAACATCATTTCCCTGCATGGAGATGAGCATAGGATATTTGCAGTTTCTGAAATAGTTGTTCTCGGCAAATATATCGGAGTCGGATGTTGAGCCGATACCGTATTTAGCATTGCCGTCGTAGTAGTTGTTGTAAACGTGAACTGTAGCAACTCTTACACGCGGATGACGTGAATCGGAGTGGTCGTACCAGTTGTGGTGATATGTGATGTAGTTTGAAGTATCACTTGTGTTTGCTCCCTGAAGATTGCACTTTCCGTTATCCCAGAAGTGATTGTAGGAGTGAGTGATGTAAGTGGACTTCTTTGTATCGAGTGCGCCGTCGCCCTTTACCTGATCGGCATCGGAGCCTGCGTCGCCGTAGAACATATCGCAGTTATGTACCCAGCAGTGATCGTCTGCCTGCTGAAGTCCCACATCGTCGCCCTCTGAGCTGTCGCAGTTCATGAAACCGAGATTTCTTGCCTCAACGAGTGAGCTGTTCTTGATAACAAGCCCGAAGCCGTTGAATGTAGCGTCGCTTCCGACACCCTCGACCGTAAGACCGCAGGTAACAGCGTCAACGTAGAGGTCGCCGTTGGGCATATTTGCGGGGTCTGTGACGTTTCCGATGAATCTGATAGCAACAGGTCCGCACTTTGTGTTGCTCTTGAGGTTGGTGATGATGTTCTGAACACCTGTGAGAGCAGTGTCGTTGCCCTTCTTATCGGGGAGCGTAACGCTTACTGTGTTCTTGTTCTCCTCGGTAACGTAGATGACTGTTGCGTTGCTCTTGAGAGTACCGTCAGCGTTGTATGCACCGGGCATTGCGCCGCCCTCGAAGGCATAGCCGCTTCTGTCGTGAGCGTATGCTGCAGCTGTTGTCGAAGCCGCCTTTGAGCTGTCCTCAGAGCCGCTTATAACGGGGACTACCTTAATAGTATGCTGTCCCGATTTAAGTCCGAGAGCATCAGCTCTGAAATAGCCGCTGTACTGTCTTATGAGCATAGCGTCGAGCTGTGTACCGTCAACGTATACATTGTAGCCTGTTGCATTCGTTACGGGAGCCCATTTAGCGTAAACGCCCTCAGCGAAGCCTGCTGATTCATAGAACTTAACGGAGCTCTCAGCAGCAACTGCCGCGAAGTTTGCACCCGAGAAGTTCATCACAGAGCTGCCGATAGTGCCCGTAACAGCCGTGAATGACATTGCTGCCGCAGCGATAACGGAAGCAATTCTCTTTGTAACTGCAAGATTTTTCATGTTTTTCCCTCCAAGAATGAAATATAATGATAATTCCAAGCCATGATTTGGTGAGGCTATCTCACCTGTTGTACTAATTATACTTCAAAATTATGAACATTTCAATGATAAATAGTATCGAGTAACTGAACTTTTATGCTTTAGTTAATATTTATACCCGCATAAAGTGTCATAAACTTTTAAGGTTTGGTATTTCTTCATAGCAAATACACAAACGCCGTCCCGAGCCGACCGCCAAAAAGTTCTTTATCCTTTTTCCAAAAGGTCTTGCAACCGTCCCTGCTGTGTGTTATAATAGTATATGTTATCAAATTCTCATCATGGGAGGAAATATATAATGGAACTGGAAACAAAATGCCTGCACGCAGGCTATACACCTAAAAATACCGAGCCGAGAGTTGTGCCTATCGTTCAGAGCACGACCTATGTTTACGATTCGACCGACGACGTTGCGGCAGTTTTTGATGACCCCACAAAGAGCCTCATCTACTCACGCTTTGAGAATCCCACAGTTATGGCTGTTGAGGACAAGATAGCCGCTCTCGAGGGCGGTATCGGCGCAATGTGCACATCGAGCGGACAGGCTGCAAATCTGCTCGCGCTCCTCAATATTCTCAAGGAGGGCGACAGCTTTATCTCGACTCCTGCTATCTACGGCGGAACTATCAACCTCTTCTCCGTTACACTCAAGCGTATGGGTATCGAGTGCATCTACGTTGACCCCGACGCTTCCGAGGACGAGATAAATGCTGCATTCAAGGAGAATACAAAGGCTGTTTTCGGTGAGACTCTCGCAAATCCTGCACTTAACGTGTTCGACATCGAGAAGTTTGCAAGGTGCGCTCACGCTCACAATGTACCGCTTATCGTGGACAACACCTTCCCCACACCTATCCTCTGCCGTCCGTTTGAATTCGGCGCGGACATAGTTACACACTCAACATCAAAGTACATGGACGGTCACGCAGTACAGGTCGGCGGCGTTATCGTTGACAGCGGTAATTTCGACTGGACAAACGGCAAGTTCCCCGAGTTCACAGAGCCCGACGAGAGCTACCACGGTACTATTTATACAAAGGCTTACGGAAAGGCTGCATACATCGTAAAGGCAAGAATGCAGCTCATGCGCGACTTCGGCTGCTATCCTTCGGCACAGTCGGCATTCTACCTCAACCTCGGTCTTGAGACTCTTGCTATCAGAATGAAGCAGTACTGCGAGAACGGTCTCACCGTAGCCAAGTACCTCGAGAGCGAGCCGCACGTTGAGTCCGTAAACTACCCGGGACTTGAAGGCAATAAGTACCACGAGCTCGCAAAGAAGTATATGCCCGAGGGTACGAGCGGAGTTATCTCCTTTATTATAAAGGGCGGCAGAAGCACTGCTGTCAAGTTCATGGATTCGCTCAAGCTCGCTTCAAATGAGGTGCACGTCGCTGATATCAGGACTTGCGTGCTCCACCCTGCAAGCGCAACTCACCGCCAGCTCACAGACGAGCAGCTCGAGGCGGCAGGCATCAACGGCGGAATGATAAGATTCTCCGTCGGACTTGAATCCGTAAACGACGTTATCGCTGATCTGAAACAGGCTTTCGCTGCGATCGACAAGTGAGTTTTTTCGGGATCTTTTCGGGGGAGACCCTTTTGAGACAAAGGGTTCCGCCAACAGCGGCGGGCACCCTCTGTCCTACGGACATCTCCCTGCATATAGGGGGATTTTCACTAAATCGTTCAATTTGATTTTGTCTCGTTGCTGATGAGAAAACCGGCGAAGGCGGCAAGGAGCGGTACGATCTCAATAATAAAGAAAGGCACTCTCGGGAGTGCCTTTTTTGCGCTTACATATACTGGTA
>ONNL01000155.1 GCA_900319195.1 uncultured Ruminococcus sp.
ACCACAAACTCTCAGTCTGTCAAGACTATACAGAGCGCCATAAATGGCGGTCTTGACAGACTATCGCGTTTGTGAGGGTGGGCAAATGCGCAAACGCCACCACGTAACGACCACCTAAATAGTTATTTGCCCTAAATATTTTTTATTTTAACTTATGCTCCGGAAGCAATACTAATGCTATTGCATAACAAAAGCACCTGCAATTTTTCATTGCAGGTGCTTTATCATAACTTGATGTTTGGAATATTTTGATGCCTCGTATCAGAAAGCTTCCTCAAAAGTAATCACAATATCAAAGCTTCCAGATGTTCTGAGCGTAGTCAGCGATGGTACGGTCAGAGCTGAACTTGCCGGCATTGCACATATTGAGCCACTGCTTCTTAGCAAATGCAAGTCTGTCGGAGCGGTAGTCGTTCAGACAGAGGAGCTTAGTCTCGACGTAGCTCTCGATGTCACCGAGGAGGTAATAGTTATCGGGCTTATGCCAGCTTGCACCGTCGAGGAGCGAGGTATAGAGCTCGCGGAAATCGCCGCTGCCGCCGTCGGAAACGCTGCCGTCGATAAGTGACGAAACGACCTTCTTTATCCTCTTATTCTCAGCGAACGTTCTTCTGCTGTCATAATCGGGGAGGATCCTTTCAAGCTCCTCGACCTTTGCGCCGAAGATGTAGTTGTTCTCCTCACCTGCCTCCTGAACAATCTCGATGTTTGCACCGTCGTAGGTACCGAGCGTGACTGCTCCGTTGAGCATGAGCTTCATGTTGCCCGTGCCCGAAGCCTCGGTGCCTGCTGTGGAGATCTGCTCGGAAATGTCAGCCGCCGCAACGAGCTTCTCCGCGTAGGAGACATTGTAATTCTGCACGAATACGACTTTGATAAGGTCGCGTGTTTCGGGGTCTGAGGAGACTATCCGTCCGACCTCGTTGATATACTTGATTATAGCTTTTGCGCGACGGTATCCGGGAGCGGATTTAGCTCCGAAGATGAATGTCGTCGGGGTGAAGTCCTTTATCGAGCCGTCCTTGATGCCGTAGTATATCCACAGTATCGAGAATGCGTTGAGGAGCTGTCTCTTGTACTCGTGAAGGCGCTTTATCTGAATGTCGAATGCCGTGTCCGCGGCGATTTCTATACCGTCGTGAGCCTTGATATACTCTGCGAGCTGAGACTTCTTGCCCTGCTTGATGTCGATGAAGCGGCGGAGTATATTCTCGTCGTCGGCAAATTTTTCAAGTCCCTTGAGCTTGCTGAGGTCTGTGACCCAACTGTCGTCGCCCAGAAGCTCGGTGATGAGCGCTGAGAGCTCGGTGTTGCAGAGCGCGAGCCAGCGGCGCTGAGTGATACCGTTAGTCTCGTTGCGGAAGTGGTCGGGGTAGTATTTATACCAGTCCGCGAGGACGCTGTCCCTGAGTATTTGAGTGTGTATCTCGGCAACTCCGTTGATATGGCTCGAAGCGTAGCAAGCCATGTCAGCCATGTGTATGAGCTCGCCCTTGATTATCTTCATTCTGCCGATAGCGTCCTTCTGTACGCCGTTTGCGTACAGCTCCGCTATGAGCTCCTCATTTATCTGAATGATTATCTCGTATATTCTCGGGAGCACTTCCTCAACAAGTCCTACCCACCACTTTTCAAGAGCCTCCTGCATTACAGTGTGGTTGGTGTAGTTGAACACCTTCTTGGCTGTATCAAGAGCTTTGTCGAATGTCCAGCCCTCGTTGTCAACAAGCTGACGAATGAGCTCGGGTATCGAGATAACGGGGTGAGTGTCGTTGAGCTGGATGGTGATATAGTCTGCAAGGTTGTCGAGAGTGCCGAAGCGAGCCTTGTGCTTGCGGAGAATGTCCACGAGTGACGCACAGCTAAAGAAGTACTGCTGCTTCAGACGGAGCTTCTTGCCCTCGTTGGTGTCGTCGTTGGGATAGAGTACACGCGAGATGTCCTCGGCATATATCTTCTCCGCGGACGCCTTGAGGTAGTCCTGACGGTTGAAGGTGGCGAAGTCAAACTCGTTTACGGGCTCTGCCTGCCAGAGACGGAGAGTGCCGATATTATCAGTCTTGCAGCCAAAAATTGGCATATCATAGGGGACAGCCTTGACTGTCTGACCGTTGTAGTTGATGAGGACGGTATCCCTGTCACATCTCACTGACCACGGGTCGCCGTTTCTTGACCAGTCATCAGCCTCCTCATGCTGAAAGCCGTCAACGATGGTCTGCTTGAAAAGTCCGTACTTATAGCGAATGCCGTAGCCGTCGAGCGATGCCCCGAGGGTAGCCGCACTGTCGAGGAAGCAGGCTGCAAGTCGTCCGAGACCGCCGTTTCCGAGGGCAGCGTCCTCTATCTCCTCGAAGCGAGAGATGTCGAAATCGAAGTCTTTTTTCAGTATATCGGCAACATCATTGTAGATCCCGAGGCAGAGAAGGTCATTCTGCACAGCGCGTCCCACGAGGAATTCCATTGAGAGATAAGCTGCCCTTCTGCCCGAAAGGTGCTTCTTACGGGACTTCGCCCACTGCTGTGCGTACATTTCCATTACGGTCTCACCGACAGCGCTGTGGACTGCATAGACTGAGCTGTCCTGCTGCTTTGCGAGCTTTTCACCGAGTTTTTCCTTAAATAAATTTCTGTCCATAGGTAGTCTCCTATCTGTTGTAGAGCTTGTTGAGCTTTCGTATTTTCTTTGCAAGCTCGGGAGTGAAGTCCGAGCACTGTGTCCTGAACTGCCAGTTGTTTCCGAGCGTTGAGGGTGTGTTCATTCTGCCGCCTGCGCCGCTTCCGAGGAAGTCCTGTATCTGAGCAGCCGCGACCTCCGCGATACTGCCCCATGCCGCACGTATCACAGCGTCGGGAATGTCCTTCTTCCTCTTGACATTGAGGTACTTCATCGCAAATTTCAGCGACTTCTTATCGAGACTGCCGACCCACCCGTTGAGCGTCTCGTTGTCGTGAGTGCCCGTGTAGGCGAAGCAGTTTGTGGTCGTGAAGTTGTGCGGCAGGTATTCGTTCTTTCCGTCGCTGAATCCGAACTGCAACACCTTCATGCCCGGATAGCCGCATTTTCTGAGCATTTCGTGCACCTCGTCAGTGAGGAATCCGAGGTCCTCGGCAATGATATTGAGCTTTCCGAGCTGTTCCTCTGCGAGCCTGAAGAGCTCGTAATTCGGTCCCTTTTTCCACTCTCCGACAGTTGCGTCCTCGCTTCCGTAGGGGATAGTGTAGTAGGACTCGAAGCCGCGGAAGTGGTCTATGCGGACGATATCGTAGAGCTCTGCCGCTGTGCGTATGCGGTTTATCCACCATTTATAGCCTGTTCTCTTGTGGTATGACCAGTTGTAGAGGGGATTGCCCCAGAGCTGACCTGTCGGGGAGAAGTCGTCGGGCGGACAGCCTGCAACGCAGACGGGCTTGTGCTCCTTATCGAACCAGAAGAGCTTAGGCTGTGCCCAAGCCTCAACGCTGTCGAGAGCGCAGTATATCGGAATGTCACCGATTATTTCAATGTCGTTGTCGTTGGCGTACTTTTTCAGCTCTTTCCACTGGCGGCTGAACTCGAACTGTGCGAATTTGTGGAAGCCGATCTCATTTTTCAGCTTCTTCTTAGCCGCGTTGACTGCCGCTGTCTTGTGGAGCGAGAGCTCCTTGTCCTCCCATTCATACCAAGCCTTTCCGCCGTTAATGTCCTTGAGTGCGCGGAACAGTGCATACTCGTCGAGCCAGCTCTTGTTGTTCTCGCAGAACTCCTTGTACTCGGGGAAGCGTGAGGGCTTGAAGCGAGAGTATGCTGTCCTCAGCACCGCAAAGCAGTTTTCATAGATAACGCTGTAATCCACCTTATCCGCTTCGGACTCCCATTTATAGCTTGAATACTCATGGTGCTCGAGCAGACCGTCCCCCTCAAGCACCTCAAAGTCGATGAAGTACGGATTCCCTGCATTCACAGAGAACGACTGATACGGGGAGTCTCCGTAGCTTGTCGGAGATAGCGGCAGTATCTGCCAGCACTTCACACCTGCGCTTTTGAGGAAGTCAACGAATTCAAATGCGTGTCGTCCCATTTTGCCTATTCCGTACTCTGACGGAAGGCTTGAAATATGCATCAGAATGCAGCTTTTTCGCATTCCCTACACCTCCGAATATTTTTATAATATGTGCAGATAATAGCCTTATACAGTGCGGAGCGTGAGGCACCGCAGTCTGAAAGCGAGGTCATCTGCAATGAAATTTGCACAGAAATTCTATGTCTTTCTCATGGGCTTTTTTATTTACAGCCTTATCGAGATAGTGGCAAGAGGCTACACACACTGGACTATGTCCCTAACAGGCGGAGTTGTCCTTGCGATACTCTATTCCGTGAGCAGTCACCGAGCCATGAGTCTCATTAGGAGCTGCTTCATAGGCTCGCTTGTTATAACGTCACTCGAACTTGCCGTCGGGATATTCGATAATATCATTATGCACTGGAACGTGTGGGATTACTCAGCACTGCCCTTCAATTTCCTCGGACAGATATGCATACCGTTTTCGGCGCTGTGGTTCATGCTGTGTGTCCCCGCGTATTTTCTGTGCAGGCTCATGAGAAAGCGATTTGCAGGTATATAAAAGCACAGGCTGTTCCGATAGTATCAGAACAGCCTTATTGTCATATTGGTCTCAATGCATCAGTAATTCTTGTTTGAATCTGCATTAAAGAAATTATTGCTGCTTTCTGTATAGTAGTCGTTAGGTTCAAGCGACTCGAAATCGTCATCGTCCATCTCAGGAAGTCTCGCACCGCAGCGTCCGCAGAACTGGAAACGGTCGTTTACCTCTGCGCCGCATTTGGGGCAAACCTTATAGCCTCTGATCTGGTTGAGCTCATATCTCATCTTCTTGATCCTTCTGCGTCTTGTATCAATATCGTCGCAGAGAACCTTCAAAGAAGCAGGATCCTCGTTGGGATTCTTATAGTATCTTTTTCCGATATCCTGAAAAACCTCGCCTATACGCTCTTCCTCATACAGAATTTTTCTCTTGAGGTTGCTTGCCTCAGACATATTTTTCGTTTTTTCCTGAACATTTCTCTGGGCGTCAGAGATCTTATCAAAAATACCCATTTCCATCACTCCGTTTATAATAATTCACAATTGATTTTTAACTAAGCAAACTAAACTTCGCTCAATAATAATTATACAACATTTTAAGAATTTGTCAAGCGCTTTCAAAAAATGTTTACGGGTGATTCTGATATTTGTGCAATACTTACATAGCGGCTATGTCATTTTCGGTAAGTTGTACTACTCCGCCGCTCTTGAGTGCCTTGTTCGCCTTTTCGTTATCGTCAACGCGGATAACGATGGAGACCTGAGCCTGTCCCGACATGAAAACGTAGAGATATTCCACGTTTACGCCGTTTGCGCCGAGAATATCGAGGACATAGCTGAGTGCGCCCGTCTTATCGGGGATAGTTACCGCAACAACGTCCGAGACATTGAGTGCATATTCCGACTGTGCGAGCACCTCGCAAGCCTTGTCGGTATCGTTGACGATAAGGCGCAGGATACCGAAGTCCCTTGTGTCAGCAATGCTCATAGCTCTGAGGTTTATGCCGTTTTTCTTGAGTATCCCCAGAACTGTTCCGAGGCTGTTTATTTTGTTTTCGATAAATACAGAAATTTGTCTTACGTTTGCCATAGTAGTTCCTCCTGACCTGTTTATAATATATGTATATCAGTCATGCAGCTTGCGCTTATCAATAACTCTTACAGCCTTGCCCTCGCTTCTTGTAATAGACTTAGGCGGCAGCAGGTGCACCTTCGGGTTGATACCGAGCATAGCCTTTATCGAAGCCGAGAGAGCACGCTCCCTGTTCTGAATGTCCTTTACCTTATCGGAGAACTGGTCGGGGTTGAGCTCAACGTTGATGTCGAGCGTATCGGAGTTGTTGACTCTGTCTACCTCGATCTGATAGTTCGGTGAATATCCCTCTGCGATGAGGACTGTCTCTATCTGCGACGGGAATACGTTTACACCGCGGATTATCATCATATCGTCGCTGCGTCCCATAGGCTTGCTCATCTTGACGAGTGTGCGTCCGCATGAGCACTTCTTGCGTGAGAGCACGCAAAGGTCGCGCGTCCTGTATCTGAGGAGCGGGAAAGCCTCTTTGGTAATGCTTGTGAATACAAGCTCGCCCACCTCACCGTCGGGGAGGACCTCGCCCGTTTCGGGATTGATGATCTCGGCAATGAAGTTGTCCTCATTGATGTGCATTCCGCTCTGCTCCGAGCACTCGAATGCAACGCCCGGACCGCTCGATTCTGTAAGACCGTAGATGTCGTATGCCTTGATACCGAGCGACTGCTCGATAGAATGGCGCATTTCCTCTGTCCACGGCTCAGCTCCGAAGATACCTGCCTTGAGGTCGAGGTCGTCGGGAGTAAGTCCAAGCTCTGCTACAGTCTCGCCTATGTATGCCGCGTATGAAGGTGTACAGCAGAGTATCGTCGAGTGAAGATCCTGCATGAACTGTATCTGTCTGTTTGTGCTTCCCGAGCTCATGGGGAGAGTGAGACAGCCGACCTTATGCGAGCCGCCGTTGAGTCCTGCACCGCCCGTGAAGAGTCCGAAGCCGTAAGCTATCTGACAGACATCGTCCTTTGTTCCGCCTGCGGCAGTTATAGCTCTTGCAACACAGTCGTCCCACATATCAACGTCGTTCTGCGTATAGAATGCGACTACTCTCTTTCCCGTAGTACCGCTTGTGGAGTGTATTCTCACGCATTCCGAGAGCGGCTTTGCAAGGAGACCGTAGGGGTAAGCTTCGCGCAGGTCAGCCTTTGATAGAAAGGGGAGCTTGTGAAGGTCGTCAGTGGACTTTATATCCTCGGGAGTGACTCCCTTTTCGTCCATGAGCTTCTTGTAATAGGGGACGTGCTCATAGACGTGCTTTACCTGTGCCACAAGGCGCTCGTCCTGAAGCTTTTTCATGTCCTCTCGGGACATACATTCAATTTCTTTGTTCCAGTATTTTTCCATTGGGACCATCTCCTTATTTTTCGATGATATTGCTTACTCTTATATATGTTCCGTCAATAAACGCGGTCAGATAAGCCTTATCGTAATCTATCCATGCCGCATCATATTCAGTTTCGTTTTCTGCAAGTCTGTCAAGCAGCTGAACACCGTTTTTTTCAAAGTGCCAGCCGAGATTTCTGAATCCGTCGTGCTCGTCTCGGTGGATAACACCGTCCTCGTCAACAGTTATGGTGAAGGTCTCCGTTACGGGAGTCTCTTCTATCTGCTTCTGACGGTATGAGAAATACGGGGTCTCCTCGCCGTTTACGGTGACATTGTTCACAGCGCAGTCCTTGAAGGCAGTACCTGCCTCGCGTCCGATTATCGTGCCGCTGTCGGAGGAAGCTCCCTCAACAGCGCAGTCCGTGAGTGTTATGCTGTCCCATTGCTGAGACATATACACCTGACCGCCGACTATTCCCGTGCAGGAGCCTCCGTTTACAGAGCAGTCCCTGAAGGCTATGTCTGTAACGTATGTCGAAAGTCCGTAGCCGATGAAGCCCATGTTACTGTAGTCCGAGTCGATGTGCATACCTATAATGGTGTGACCGCCGCCGTCAACAGCGCCCGAGAATGCGTGGCTCGTTCCGCCGTCAGTCCAGCCCATAGGCACCCATTGATAGTCCGAGAGGTCTATGTCGGAGGTGAGGGTTATGCTTACACCGTCCCCGTTGTCGTAGTCCATGACGGCGTTGACGTACCATACTGCTCCTGCAAGCTGCTCGGGAGTTGAAACATTGAAATACGGAGCGGTGTCCGCTGCCCAGTCCTTGTCGGCAATGTCCATGATGTCGCCCGTATCGTACTTCCGCTCCCAGTCGGATCCGTATGCAGTCACGTCGATGTCGTAGGCATACTCGGAAACGTCAGCTCCCCAGCAGGCATACCACTGATATGCGTCCGCAAGGAGATAAGCGCCCTCCTCGGATACCTCACACTCTATCGTGCAGGCATCGGTATCAAGTACGGAGCCCTCGACCGTGTCATAGAAAGCGTCGTCCTCGTTGTAGTGCAGGACTATGAGATTCTTCTCGGGAATGCCGCGGAGCTCGTCCTTATCGTAGCAGAAGGTGAGCTTCTGCGGAGTTACCCATTTGTTAAAGACAAGCTCAATGGGAGCGCCTACACGTCCCACAACGCCCTGATGAATAACATTACTGCTCTCGGAAACGGATGAGTTGTCTTTCAGTGAGCCAATGCTCTCGGCAGTGAATATAACAGCCGTGACCTCGGGATATTTCTTTGTCCCTATCATCTTGCGGCAGCTCTTTGATTTTGTCTCCTCACTGTCTGTGCTGTCCTCGTCAGACTCGCTGTCGTCGTCTTTGTCGTTGCTGCTTTCGGTCTCAGAGCTTTTATGCTCCGACCTTTCTTCCCCTCCGTTTCCGTCATCGGCGGAGCTGCCGCAGCCTGTCAGCAGACATAGTGCGGTCAGCACGGCGAGCAGGCTTTTCAGCGCCTTCATTTTGCAGCGTTTCTGCCGAGCTCGAATGCCTTTTTGTTGAGGTCAAGGAATTTTGCGGGAACACATTTCTCGACAGCCTGCTGCCAGAGCTCCTCGGGGAATCCGAGCTTTGTCGAGAGAACGCCCATGAGAACGACATTTGAAGCCTTTGCCGTACCTGCCTGCTCGGCAAGTGAGAGCGCGTCAACAGCAATAAGGTTCACGCCCTTGTCCTTTATTTTCTGTTCAAGACCCTCGGGATATGCTGCCGCACCTGTGATAACGGGCATGGGGTCTATCTGCTGAGTTGAGGTGACGATAGTGCCGCCCTTTTTGAGATAGGGGAGAGCTCTTGCAGCCTCAAGCAGCTCGAATGAGATAACAGCGTCAGCCTCGCCCTTTTCAACAACGGGTGAGTATACCTTGTCGCCGTATTTTACGTATGTGATAACGGAGCCGCCTCTCTGCGACATTCCGTGTACCTCGCTGACCTTTACGTCATAGCCCTGTGCAATGAGGACATTTCCGAGAAGTCTTGACGCAAGCAGAGAACCCTGTCCGCCTACACCGACTATCATAACAGCTTTAGTTTCCATTATATATTACTCCTATCAAATCAATTTTCACTCTTGTATATCGTTTCAAGCTCGCCGTCAACGAATCCGAGCGCAACAGCCTCCGCACCCTTGAGGATACGGGCATATTTGCCGCTTTCAAGGTATCCGCTTATAAGCTCCTTTGCAAAATTTCGGGAGTTTTCGCGGCTCTTGTCAGTCTCGTCGGAGCTGTCAACATAGAACATATCCTCCTCCGAGGTCCATACCTCCGAGCAAGCCCATTCGTCATCGCTCTCGTCGTACTTATCAGAGGCAATGAGCTGAATGCCGAACTCCGTGTTGTAAGCGTCGTCGCTCTCATCGTAGAGGTTGAAGCAGAATGCCCTCATTTCGTCGGGCATATCGTTGTTTTCGAGGAGATTATCGAGCCACCTGTCAAACTCCTCATAAATTTCGATCTGTATCATGCTTTATCGCCTTTCGGTCTTTTGTATCTGAAAAAGTCCAGCTTTCCGCACTTTCCGCATTCGTATATGCTGAGCTCAAGAGGACCCGTGAAGGAGTCACTCCCGAGAAGCAATGCAAGCTTTCCGAGCCTGAAGCTCTTCGTCCCTTTGTATATCATGGGACTTCCGCAGTAAGCGCAGCTGTATTCCTTTATCTTCATTGATTATTCTATTGCGCCGACCTTGCACTGCTCCTGACAGATGCCGCAGCCTACGCACTGAGTATGGTCGATAACAGCCTTGCCGTCCTTTATCGAG
This sequence comes from uncultured Ruminococcus sp., assembly GCA_900319195.1. Taxonomy (GTDB): domain Bacteria; phylum Bacillota; class Clostridia; order Oscillospirales; family Ruminococcaceae; genus Ruminococcus. The sequence goes on from ONNL01000155.1 coordinate 9,822, forward strand.
ATAGCAGGGCAGCCGAGCTGCATACACATCTTGCAGCCTACGCACTTGTCAGCATTTACCTTGAGCGGAGGATTGTGCTTTACATACTTGAGGAGTGCACACGGTCTGCGTGAGATGATAACAGAAGCCTCATCAGCAGCAAGCTCCTCCTTGATAGCAGCCTCAGTCTGTGCGAGGTTGTACGGGTCTGTAACACGTACTCTCTTTATGCCGAGCGAACGGCAGAGAGCTTCAAGGTCAACAGCGTAAGCAGGGTCGCCCTTGAGATTCTTTCCCGTTGTAGGGTTCTGCTGGTGACCTGTCATGCCTGTGATGGAGTTATCGAGAATGATAACTGTCGAATTGGAATCGTTGTATGCGATGTTTACAAGTCCCGTCATACCGCTGTGCATGAAGGTAGAGTCACCGATGACTGCAACAGCCTTGTGCTCGTATTCGCCGCCGCGTGCCTTGTTGAAGCCGTGGAGTCCCGAAATTGAAGCACCCATGCAGATAGTTGTGTCAATAGCATTCAGCGGAGCGGAAGCACCGAGCGTATAGCATCCTATATCGCCCGAAACATATACGCCGAGCTTCTTTAAGCAGTAGAAAAGTCCTCTGTGCGGACATCCCGGGCACATAACAGGAGGTCTTATCGGGATATTCTCGTCGAGCTCGACATATTCCTTCTTCTCACCGAGAAGCTTCTCTGCGATAACGTCCTGGTGAAGCTCACCGATATAGCCGAATATCTCCTTGCCCTTTACGTTGTTGACACCGATGCTGCGGCAGTGCTCCTCGATTATGCCCTCGAGCTCCTCGATCACGTAAACGGTCTCGTATTTAGCGGCGAAGTCCTGAATGAGCTTTACAGGCATGGGGTTTACCATACCTATTTTAAGTACGGACGCTCTGTCTCCGAGAGCCTCCTTTACGTACTGATATGCAGCGCCGTTTGTGATAACTCCGAACTCAGCAGTGTCTGAAATTTCAACGCGGTTGAAGGGGCAATTCTCAGCGTACTCGATGAGCTGCTTTGTTCTCTCCTCAACAACGACGTGTCTCTTCTTTGCAAATGCAGGCACCATTACAAACTTCTGAGGGTCCTTCTTGTATTCCTTCAGACCGTTGTCAACTCTGTCTGCCATTTCAACGAGGCACTGTGAGTGTGCAACTCTTGTTGACATTCTCACGATGAACGGAACATCGAACTTCTCCGAGAGGTCGTAGGCAAGCTTTACGAAGTCCTTTACCTCAGCGGAATCCGAAGGCTCGACCATAGGCACCTTTGAAGCGATAGCGTGGTGACGGCTGTCCTGCTCATTCTGAGAGGAGTGCATACCCTGATCATCCGCAACAGCGATGACCATACCTGCGTTCACGCCGGTGTAGCCTGCTGTGTAGAGCGGGTCTGCGGCAACATTGAGTCCTACGTGCTTCATGCCGCAGAAGCTTCTTGCACCTGCGATAGAAGCTCCGAGAGCGGTCTCCATTGCGACCTTCTCGTTGGGAGCCCATTCTGCGTACATTTCGTCGTACTTAGCCGCCTCCTCGGTGATCTCTGTGGAGGGTGTACCGGGATAGCTTGAAACTATCCGACATCCTGCCTCGTAAAGACCTCTTGCGAAGGCCTCGTTTCCAAGCATTAATTTGTTCATTTTATGTATTTTCCTTTCATATATTATTCATTATAATGCGAAGCGAGCCATTTTGCCGCTCCGTTGTTATCGTTGGTATCTATCACGAAGTCCGCCGCCTTTTTCACTGCTTCATTCGCGTTGCCGACTGCTATCCTCACGTCAGCCTGTTCAAACATGGCGATGTCATTGAGATTGTCACCGAAGGCGACAACTCTGTCAAAGCCGTATTTCTCGCGGAGAAACTTCACTCCGTTAGCCTTTGAAGCCTCGTCGGAGAATATCTCAAGATAGTGCTTGCCCGTGTAGGTGTCAACGTAGAATTCATAGCTGATGCCCTCTGTCTGCATTGCGGTCTCGCGTATCGGGAGCAGGGGCTCCATATCGCCTGTTGAAGCGAAATACACGACATCCCCGTCGTTCACAGAGTGCAGGTCACTGCATTCGGTTATCACCTGATCGGTGGTCGCGCGTCGGTTCTCGATATTTCCGCGCATAAGGTCGTTGACATACGGTGGATAGTACATATCGAGCCTGCCGTCCGTGACCCTGAACATCTGTACACCGACGTGATTCTCGCTGAATGCATCTATCAGCCTGTCCGCCTTGTCCCTCGGGATACAGGCTTTGCGGATGTATTCCGCATTTGCCCTGTCGTATATCTCAGCGCCGTTGTTGAGAATACAAGGGACACTGATATTCAGCCGTGAGGTTATGACCTCGGCAGTGTACATAGTACGGGCGGTCGCGTAGGTGAAGTGCATACCGTCGGCTATGAGGGAGTTTATTGTTGAGATTGTGAAGTCGGAGAGTTCTGCGTTTGAGTTGAGCAGAGTCCCGTCGAGGTCGGAAATAAAAAGGGTACTGATATGCGGCACCTCCTTAGTATTAACGATACATAGATATATTATAGCATATATTGATAGAAATATCAAGAGAGACGGAAAAGTTTCTGTGAGAGAATTTTTTGTCAATTGGTATCAGCTTGCGAACACTGGTCTTACATACAAAAAGCAGAAACCTCCCGGCTTCTGCTTTGCTTCAATATTTCACCATTGCCACAACTGTGATATTATCATTGGTATTATTCGCTATCGCTCGCTCGATCAGCATTTCAAGCCGTCTCGGGAGCGCCTTCGGGAGCTCGAGTATCTTCTCCATATCAATAGGCGACACATAGTCCGAAAGTCCGTCCGTACACAAAAGCAGCAGGTCGCCGTACTGCATACCGCCGTCAATGCTCATAATATCGACCTTCGGCTTGGTATTGGTATTTCCAAACGCCGGGAAGATGATGTTCCTGTGTACATGAGTGCGGCGCTGTTCAAGTGTTATCGAGCCCTCCTCATACAGCAATTGCACGAGGGACTGGTCGCGCGTCAGCTGAGTGAGCCGACCTCCGCGGAAGCGATAGAGCCGCGAATCTCCAACGTTGAATGAGAGTATCCTGTCATTTTCGTCAACAGCGATACCGCAGAGCGTGCACTGCATATTGTGCACCTCGGGGTCGTTTCGGCTGTACTCCGCAAGCGTGTTATGTATCTCCATGAGCCTTGAATCAAGGTGAGTACGGCTGTTGTAGCGCATATCCCTGAGCATTTCAAGGCACATTCCCGACGCTACCTCGCCCGAGCGCTCACCCGAGACTCCGTCCGAGACCGCCGCGATGAACGGCGAATTTATATTCTGTTCCGTCCTGCCCTCGCAGAGCACGCTCCCGCCTATGAGCAGCGTGTCCTCGTTATGCGAGACAAGACCTGTATCAGTGATTCCGCAGCAATAATACATAGTCTATCCAATCCCGTAAAATTTCATTGCATTCGCACAGGTGAGGTCGAGTATCTCCTGCGCAGTCATTCCCTTTGTCCTTCCCGCAGCCTCAGCAGTATACGGTATCATGAGGCTGTTGCTCCGCTTGCTTCTGAACGGCTCGGGAGCCATATACGGACAGTCCGTCTCAAGAAGCAGTCTGTCATTCGGTATGACTTCAAGTGCACGGTGAGCCTTCTTTGCATTCTTGAATGTGAGCACTCCCGTGAAGCCGATATACATACCGAGCTTTATTACTTCCTTTGCTGTCTCTGCCGAATAGCTGAAGCAGTGCATGACACCTTTGGGATGATATTCCCTGAGTATGCTCATCGTGTCCTCGCAGGCATCACGGCTGTGGACGATTATCGGCATATCGAGCTCCTTTGCGAGCACTACCTGCTCGGTGAAAACTCTTACCTGCTCAGCCTTGTCATCGGTGCCGTAGTGGTAGTCGAGACCTATCTCGCCTATGGCACGTATCTTTTTATCCGAGACTATCCTCTCGCGGAGAGTGCTGATGTAGCCGGCGGGCATCTGAGCGGCAAACTCGGGGTGTATGCCTGCCGCCGCGTAGAGCCTGTCGTATTTTGCGGCAAGCTCGCAATTCTGTGCGGTGTCCTCGAGGTTTGTGGAGACGAGCACAGCATAGCGCAGTCCGTTTTCAAACATATCCGCAATAAGCTCGTCACGGTCGCCGTCGAATGCGGAGTCGGCATAGTGCGAGTGCGTATCGAAGATATTCTCAGGCATCTTTTCTGTCCTCTGCGAAATACTCGGTGGGGAGATTGCTGATGAATGAACTGCTCGGTACGAAGTCGTCGCCCGATTCGGTGCCGTCTATAACAATTGAAAGTCCCATTGATGTGCCATAGTTGAACATATATTTTATCGCATTTTTCTTCTTGCCGTAGTCAACTGAGGTAACATCGGTCTTTGTGACCATGTTGATTATCGTATCAAAGTTCATGTCGAAGCTGTCCGCGATACGCTTTGTGTCTGTCTGGTTCACCATGTTGGAGAGGAGCGAAGCCGTTCTGAATGCGCGTCCGAATTCTCCGTCGTCGAAGAGCGGATATGTCACGAATTTTTCTATCTGCTCCGAGTTGAGATACTGCTCGGGCACGTCCTTCTGGAGACCAACGATATCAACGTCAACACCGAAGGTCACGCCGCCGAAGATGTCACAGACCTTCTTGAATGCGTCGGGACCGAATACCATGTATCTGTCAATATTCACGCCGATAGCGGTCTGTACGAATTCCCTTGCCGCGTCTCCGCCGCCGCGCTCGTATGAGCCCTTGAGCGACTCCTGACTGCCGTTCACGACTGCGACTGAGTTTGAAGGAACGCCTATAAACAGGAGCTTCTTATCCCTCGGGATAGAGCGCATGAGTACGAAGGTCGAGGAGCATTCCATTTCCGGTTCGTCGAGAATGAGCAGGAGCGTGTGGCTGTCCTCATAGCTTGCGGTAGCTATGCCGTTACGTGGCTGAGGCTTCGGGGGAGCCTCCTCCTTGCCTATGCCGAGGTATTTGTAAAGTCCGAAGGCAAGCCCGCCAACGACTAAAAGACCTATGAAGATGGTGAGCAGGTAGGGGATAGCTATGCGTCCTGTTTTCTGTTTGTTCTCTGACATTTTGGTTTCTCCTTTCAGAATCTACTGATCGTATAAATCAGCATAAAAAATATTCACTGTAAAATGAATACAATAATTTTTGAACCGGGTGATGTTGAAAACTATTTGTGGAAATACCTTTATCAACAAAGTTTTCAACATTTTCCACATCAAAACTCGTCCGCGGAATGTTTAAACACATTGTTCAACAGTCTGTTGAAAACGAACGGGCGTTCATTTTCAAGTTTGCACTTGAAATATTCTGTGAATGTGGTATAATGTTATTGTACGGTTCAGTACGGGGAGTCAAAGACATTCTCCATGAACGATATATCGCGCTTTATACTGCGTATATCGGCTCCTGAATCGTCTATGATACGGTAAATGTCCTCTGTCCCGAAGCGGCATATCCTGCGTCCGCTGCGGTAGGCATAGTTCACTGTCTGCGATGTCCCCGAGAATGAGGCACCACTGTTGAGAAAGGCTATCACCGCTGACGAATGGTCTACCATGAAGTAGTTTCGGTCGCGGTAGAGGTATTTCCCGCTTTCAAACTTGCTGTAAACTGCGTTGGGGTCACTGCTGACCGTAACGAGAACATCAGCACCGTTTTCAACTCTGCAAAGCAGGCGGCGGTTGTATTCCGAGAAGCCCTCGGCGTGCCTTAGATAAGGCATTGCTCCGATGAGCCTTATGCTGCTCCCGTGGCTTTTCTTTTCGAGTATATACTCGGCAGCCCAGAGGTCTGCGCCCGTTGCAAGACCGCTTATGAAGTTGACATAGCCGCGCTCAGCCGCCATGTCGATGTATCTGTAAAGCATGAGCTTTACAGCAGTGACGGTCATATTTTTATAGAGCGGGTCGTTGTTATAGGGCAGGATGCTTTTTTCGCGGTGCCCCGTTATGCATACGGTCTCTTTGGCACTGCACGAAAATTCATCTGTGCACAGCACATCCTTCCCCGAAACGAGCGAGGTCAGCATAAACACACCTCCGTGAAAACGTTCTTTGCCATCGGCATTCAATTCTGTATGAATGCACTCCATACATTATAGCATATAGTTTAAGAAATAGCAAGGGACGCGGAGAAAGATTTGAGGATTATTTTTTCTGTGCCGCTTAATACCATATATACCGAATTATAACAGAACAAACCGAAAGGAAATGATAGATATGAAACCTTACCTTAAAAGAGCATGGGCAGAGGTCTCGCTCGGACAGCTCAAAAAGAATATGGAGCTTATCAAGGGACTCAATTCGTCGGGGACTGAGGTAATGGCAGTCGTCAAGGCTGACGCTTACGGTCACGGCTATGAGAGGGTCTGCGAGACTCTTGCTGAGGAGTGCGGCATAAGATACTTTGCTGTTTCAAATCTCGACGAGGCGATAACCGTGAGGAAGTGCTGCCCCGACGCTGAGATACTCATACTCGGCTATACTCCGCCCGAATATGCACATGAAATTTCACAGAACAATATAATTCAGGGAGTTGTCTCCACCGAATATGCCGCTGCGCTCTGCAACAGCAGCAACGACACGATCCGCTGTCATATCAAGATAGATACAGGCATGGGACGCATAGGTCTGCGCCATGACAAACCCGAGGATTGCGCGAAGGAAATACAGTTCATGTGCACGATAAAGGGACTCTCCGTCGAGGGAATATACACGCATTTTGCAGTCGCAGACAGCGACGACCCCGACAATGTCGCATATACCGACAAGCAGGAGAAGTACATCACGGATACATACGACGAGCTTGTGAAGCTCGGGATAAAGCTGCCGCATATGCACTTCATGAACAGCGCGGCGACCTGCTACCGCAACAATTCACGCAGCACGCTTTCACGCGCAGGCATCATCATCTATGGTCTGCACCCCGATGTAAGCCTGCCTGTCCCCGAGGGACTCGAGCCGATAATGGAGCTCAAGGCGGTGATCTCGCAGGTCAAGGAAGTCCCCGAGGGCACCTGCATAAGCTACGGACGCACGTTTGTCGCTCCGCATAAGATGAAGATAGCGACGGTAACTATCGGCTATGCGGACGGCTATTCGAGACTGCTCTCCTCAAAGGGCGAGATACTTGTTCACGGTCACAGGTGTGCAATCGTGGGAAGAGTCTGCATGGACCAGCTCATGATAGATGTCAGCGGAGTTGACGCAAGGTCGGGCGACATCGTTACGCTTATCGGAAAGGACGGCGGCGAGCAGATAACTGCCGACGAGCTTGCCTCTATGTACGGTACTATCGGATATGAGGTGGTATGCGGCATATCGAAGCGCGTCCCGAGAATATACATTGACTGAGGTGCGGCATGAAAAGGATGATTATAATGTCACTTGCACTCGTGATGCTCACGTCATGCGGAGCTGTTGACAGCTCGTCAAAGGCTCCCGAGGAAAAGACCACTGCTGTCGAGACAACGACCGAAGCCGAGGGACCTGTTGAGCTGGAATTCCGCGAGGGACTGGACGAGGACGCTCCCCTCATCGCTTCAAGCGAGGACATAGAAAGTGCGGAAATGGTTGCACTCAACGGCATGGACGGACTTACCTACGCTGTCAATATCAAGTTCAATGACGGCGGCTCGTACAAGTTTGCCGAGGCTACTACAAGGCTCACAGGGACGGACACGCCTATTGCTATCCGTGCTGACGGAGAGGTGATAAGTGCACCGACGGTAAACAGCGAGATCTCCAACGGCATTGCATTGATAACGGGAGACTTTACCGAAGAATCGGCAATGGAGCTTGCCGAAAGAATAAATGCAGGAATAAGGAAGGTTGATGAATGATGAAAAAGGCAATGACTATTTCTTATGAGGTCACAAGCGAGAGCGGACACAACCTGTACCTCAATTTCACGAATAAATGTCCGTGCGCCTGCACATTCTGCATACGCAACAACGACGACGGCGCATACGGCTCCGCTCCTCTGTGGCTCGAGCATGAGCCCTCGATAGAGGAGATACTTGCTGACATTGAAAAGCGCGACCTCACGAAATACGGCGACATAGTATTCTGCGGATACGGCGAACCGACGGAGCGCCTTGACGTTGTCATCACAGTCGCAAATGAGCTCAGAAAGCGCGGAGTAAAGGCAAGACTGAGGATAAACACAAACGGTCTCGGAGACCTTATCAACGGACGCTCGATAGCGGAGGAGCTCTGCGATGCTGTTGACGTTATTTCCGTGAGCCTTAATGCAGGCACAAAGGACGAGTACATGAAGGTGACACGTCCGAAGTTTGAAAACGCATACGAGGCAATGAAGAAATTCACTGCGGACTGCGTAAAGACGGGTAATGCCGAGGTTATGCTCACGATAGTTGACGTTATCCCTGCTGAGCAGATTGAGGCTTCAATGCAGCTTGCGGAACAGCTCGGAGCAAGGCTCAGGATAAGAAAATACATAGCTTGATGTGCAAGGTATACAAATCGTACTGCTGAGATTACTGAAATTTATACATATCAACATGGGAAATTTTTCGTTTTCCTATGGAAAATCAATTTGATTTGTGGTATAATTATATAGGTACGGGGCATTCGTCCCGAAAAAACGGTAGTGCAAGGAGTAAAAACTTATGAAAAAGGGAAAAATCATCTTCGCCGTTATAACTGCGGCAGTATGCACTGTTGGTATTACCGTTTCACTGCTGGTGATATGCAAGAAGCTCTTCGAGAGAAACTATATCACTATCAGCGAATAACCGGTCGATTTTATTTTTTAAAGAAGGTTGAATAAAATGGAAATCAAATTCACAAAAGCAGAAACTCTCAAGAAAAAGCCTCAGCCGGGCGACAAGCTTGGATTCGGTCATATCTTTACCGACTATATGCTCGTTATGCCCTACGACGAGGGCAAGGGCTGGCATGACCCCGAGATAAAGCCTTTCAGCGATATCTCACTCTCACCTGCTGCAATGGTATTCCACTACGGTCAGGAAGTATTCGAGGGTCTCAAAGCTTACAGAACAGCTGACGGCACAGTTCAGTGCTTCCGTCCCGAAGAGAACTTCAAGAGACTCAACAACTCCAACGAGAGACTTGTTATCCCGCAGCTCCCTGTTGAGCTCGGTATGCAGTGCCTCATGGAGCTCCTCAAGGTCGAGAAGGACTGGGTTCCTTCAAGCGAGGGCGAGTCACTCTACATAAGACCCTTCATCATCGCAACTGATCCTTTCTTGGGCGTTAAGCCGGGCGAGCAGTATCTCTTCATCATAATCCTTTCTCCCTCGGGAGCATATTATGAGAGCGGTCTCAACCCTGTAAACATCTATGTTGAGAGCAAGTATGTCCGCGCTGTAAGAGGCGGCATGGGATTCGCTAAGACAGGCGGTAACTACGCTGCTTCACTTATCGGTCAGGACGAGGCTCACAAGCAGAACTACTCACAGGTACTCTGGCTCGACGGTGTTGAGCAGAAGTATATCGAGGAAGTCGGCGCTATGAACATCTTCTTCGTAATCGACGGCAAGGTAGTAACACCTATGCTTCAGGGCTCTATCCTCCCCGGAATCACAAGAAAGTCCGCTATCGAGGTCTGCAAGGCTAAGGGACTTGAGGTCGAGGAGAGAAGGATCGACATTCAGGAGATCGCTGACGCATATGACGCAGGCAAGCTCGACGAGGTATTCGGTACGGGAACTGCTGCTGTTATCTCACCTGTTGGTCACCTCAAGTGGAAGGACAAGGTAATGGAGATAAATGGCAATAAGATCGGTAAGATCTCTCAGATGCTCTATGATACAATGACAGGTATCCAGTGGGGTAAGATCGAGGATAAGTTCAACTGGGTAGTTAAGGTCGACTGATTGACAAAGCTGTAAATATAGAAGCTTGTATGCTTTTATCGGGGAAGTCTCTGTGAAGGAGCCTTCCCCGAATTTTTTTCTTAAAGGCTTTGCTTCAAATTTTGTCCCTATATGGCACAACCAAAACTGACCCTTTTGTAATTACTAAGGTGTGCCATATAGGGACAAAATTTCAAACAAAAGTTTTAGGAAGGGAGATCGAGGGAACCCCTTTCTCAAAATGGTTTCCCTCGATAAAAACACGTACAACTCTCTATTCCTTGCCCTTTTGTCTGAAAAGGAGAGAACCGAGGAGTCCGAAGAAGAGAGCCGCAGTGACACCTCCTGCCGCGGCAGTAAGACCGCCTGTGAAGATACCGAGGAGACCGTCCCTGTCGATACTTTTACGGATACCGTCGGCAAGCAGGTGACCAAATCCCGTGAGCGGAACAGTAGCGCCTGCGCCTGCGAAGTCAACGAGCGGCTCATAGAGCCCGAATGCCGAGAGGATCACTCCCGTGACGACAAATCCTGTGAGGATACGCGCAGGAGTGAGCTTTGTGAAGTCGATGAGAAGCTGACCGACGGAGCAGATAAGTCCGCCGACGATGAACGCCTTTATAATATCAAGCATTTTTACTCCTTTCAATGTGTACAAGATGAGAGATCGCGGGGATAGACTCGCCCTGCTGGAGAGACATTGGCGACATGAGCGCTCCCGTTGCGGCAAAGAGGACACTGTTCAGCTCGCCGCGCTCAATAGCAGGCAGAAAATAGCCGCACAGCACACTTGCACTGCATCCGCAGCCCGAGCCTCCGCAGTGGGTGTCCTGCGAATCGTTATCGAAAATCATGCTGCCGCAGTCACTGTGGACGGCAGAAATATCGGTGCCGTTTTTCTCCATGAGCTCATTCAGGAGCGTGCTGCCGACGGTGCCGAGGTCGCCTGTGATTATCCTGTCGAAGTCCGACGGGGAAGTGCCGGTTGCCGTAAGATAGCGGCTTATCGTGTCGGCAGCCGCAGGAGCCATTGCCGCTCCCATGTTAGTGATGTCGGTCACGCCCATGTCGATTATTTTGCCGATACAGCCGCCTGTTATCTCAGTCCTGCCCTTGTCCGAGAGGATAACAGCTCCCGAGGCGGTACAAGTCCACTGGGAAGTCGGAGTGCGCTGACCGCCGTAGGACAGGGGATAACGGAACTGCCGCTCCGCCGTTGAGAAGTGCGAGGACGTGACGGCGGCGGCACGCTTGACCGCTCCGCTCTCAATGAAATTTGATGTGATGAGAAGTCCCTCCGCCATAGTCGAGCAGGCACCGTAAAGTCCGAGAAACGAAATGCCGAGACCCTTGAGACCGTATGCCGAGCCTGTGCACTGGTTGATGAGGTCGCCTGCACAGATGAGCCCGACATCCTCCTTCGTGAGACTGCCCTTTTTGAGTGCAAGGGCGGCTGCTTCAAGCTGGAAGCGGCTCTCCGCCTTTTCCCATGTCGGCTCTCCGAAATGGTCGTCGTGGACTACCTCGTCGAAGCATTTCCCGAGCGGTCCCTCGCCCTCCTTCTGCCCTACGACAGAAGCGTATGCTTCTATCTTGGGCGGACTTGCGTATCTGAAAACTCCGTCCGCAATATATTCAGCCAAAAAAATCACCTCTGCGGTTATTGTGTCCGTAAAAACTGATATTATGCGAATGCTGACCGATATCCGTGATGTTGATGTGAGAGCTTGTACGCTTTGTTGAGGGTGACTCTCTGTGGTGCAGGGAGATATCAGCAATACGGTCAACGGACAATGTTTCAGCTCATAATTGAATAATACTCATATTCAAGCTGTTGCAAGTGCGGATATTTTTGTATAAAAGCTGAAAATTTCGGGGGAACGACTGCTTGTTCACAAAATGTTCACAATGGTGCTGTATAATATTCTTGTATCTTATCTGCCGATGCAGAAAGGTAACATCTTTTAAGGAGAATTGAATATGAAAAACACCGTTTCGACACTGCTTAAGCAGAAGCAGACGGGTGACAAGATCACCATGCTCACTGCTTACGACTACACCACTGCGAAGATAATCGACGAGTGCGGCGTGAATGCTATCCTTATCGGAGATTCACTGGGAATGGTCATGCTGGGATACGAGAATACACTTCCGGTCACCATGGAAGACATGATCCACCACACTGCCGCAGTTTCAAGGGGTGCAGAAAACGCATTTGTAGTAGCTGATATGCCGTTTATGTCCTATCAGGTAAGCGTTCAGGAGGCTGTTATCAACGCCGGACGACTTATCAAGGAGGGCGGAGCAAACGCTGTAAAGCTCGAGGGAGGCGCAGAGGTCTGCGACAGGATAAGAGCTATGGTAAACGCTTCTATCCCCGTAGTTGCACATCTTGGACTCACTCCACAGTCAGTCAATGTTTTCGGCGGCTTCAAGGTACAGGGAAAGAGCATAGACAAGGCTGAAAAGCTTATCGCGGACGCTCTTCTCATACAGGAGGCAGGCGCTTGTGCAGTCGTGCTTGAGGGCATACCTGCAAAGCTTGCGCAAATAATAACAAAGAAGCTTATGATACCCACCATTGGTATCGGCGCTGGTAACGGCTGTGACGGACAGGTGCTTGTATATCAGGATATGCTCGGACTTACAACAGGTCACACTCCAAAGTTCGTCAAGAGATTTGCTGATGTGGGAGCTCTTATGCGCAAGGGAATAACCGATTACATCAATGAGACAAAATCAGGGGAATTTCCTGCCGAGGAGCATACCTACGCAATCGAGGACGAGGTTATTGATGAACTGATGAAGAAGGAGGCTGACCTTAAATGAAAATAGTAAAGACCATAGCTGAGGTACGCGCTCAGGTAAAGGAGTGGAGGGCACAGGGACTGACAGTGGGACTTGTTCCCACAATGGGATATCTCCACGAGGGACACGCAAGTCTCATTGACGCTTCACACAGGGACAACGACAGGACTGTTGTTTCGGACTTTGTAAATCCCATGCAGTTTGGTCCCACAGAGGACCTCGAAAGCTACCCCAGAGACATTGACCACGATGCTGCACTGGTCGAGGCTCACGGCGGCGACCTCATCTTCAACCCCGAGCCTTCGGAGATGTACCACGAGGGTTTTTCCTCATTCGTGGACATGACCGTTCTCACTCAGGAGCTCTGCGGTCTCAGCAGACCTGTCCATTTCAGAGGAGTTTGTACAGTAGTATCGAAGCTTTTCAATATAGTCAAGCCCGACAGAGCCTACTTCGGCAAGAAGGACGCTCAGCAGCTTGCGGTCATTCGTCACATGGTCGATGACTTGAATATGGATATCGAGATAATCGGCTGTCCCATAGTCCGCGAGTCTGACGGACTTGCAAAGAGCTCACGCAATACATATCTCAATGAGGCTGAGAGAAAGGCTGCACTGGTACTCTCGCAGGCTGTATTCCTCGGAGCAAATATGGTGAGAAACGGCGAGAAGGACTGCTCAGTGATACTTGACGCTATGAAGGCTCATATCAGTGCTGAACCGCTTGCGAAGATCGACTATGTAAAAATGGTGGACTGCGCAACCATGCAGCAGATACCTGAGCTCGACCGTCCTGCGCTCTGCGCTATCGCCGTATATATCGGCAAGACACGCCTTATAGACAACTTCTTTACAGAAGACGTGTAAGGGGGTAAGCAATGCAGATATCAATGCTGAAAAGCAAGATACACCGTGCAGTCATCACGCAGGCGGAGCTGAATTACGTCGGCAGTGTGACCATAGATGAGGAACTCATGGAAGCTTCCGGACTTGTGGAATACGAGCACGTGCATATCGTCAATGTCAACAGCGGAAGCCATATAGAGACCTATGTAATTGCAGGAGAGCGCGGAAGCGGTATCATCTGCCTCAACGGAGCTGCGGCAAGAGCAGGTCAGAAGGGCGACAAGGTGATAATAATGGCGTATGCGGATATGACTCCCGAGGAGGCAAAGGCGCATCGTCCGAAGGTCGTATTCGTCAACGAGGATAACGGCATTGTCAGAGTAGCCGATTACGAAAAACACGGACTGCTGAAATAATTCACAGTAACAAAGCCGATACACCTAAGGGCACCTCTAAGTGTACTGCTTATGTAGAAGCTCTGTGGATATTTTATCGAGAAAATCTTCTGTGACGAAAGATTTTTCGTTAAGCATTTTTTAAGGATTTTTAATAGAATTTCAGCCCTTGAGGGTACACATGAAAACAATGCCATTCTTCACAGCAATGGTGTGTACCCTCAGGGGCTGAAATTCCTGTTGAAAGTTTTTGGAAAGGAGTTTGAGGGAGAACCTTTTTTCAAATAAGGTTTCCCTCAATAGAGTACCCATAAAACTTTCTATATGAATGGAGGAACTATGAGGATAGGTTTTATAGGTGCGGGAAAGGTCGGTTTCTCGCTTGGAAAATACTTTGCTGAAAACGGGACAGAGCTGTCGGGCTATTACAGCCGCAGCATTACATCTGCAAATGAGGCTGCCGACTTTACGGCTTCCCGTGCGTACAGCAGCGCAGTGGAGCTTGTGAGGGACAGTGACGCGGTTTTTATAACCGTCCCCGACGGCGCTATCACTACGGTTTTTGAAGGCATAAAACAGGAGGATATCTCTGGCAAGCATATCTGCCATTGCAGCGGAGCAATGACCGCTTCTGAGGCTTTCCCGAATGCCGGGCTCATGGGAGCATTTATATACTCCATACATCCGCTTTTCCCTGTGAGCAGCCGCTTTGAAGCGTACAGAGAGCTCGGAAGTGCGTTCTTCTGCATTGAGGGAAGCTCGGAGCATATCAGCGATTGGGAGGACTTTTTCCGTCGGCTCGGCAATCCCGTGAGGATAATATCGGGCAGCACAAAGAGCAAATATCACGCTGCCTGTGCGATATCAAGCAATCTTGTATGTGCTCTTGCAGCGGAGAGCGTTTCCATGCTGAAGGAGTGCGGGTTCACGGAGGAGGAAGCTCTGAGCGCTCTCAGACCTCTTGCACTTAGCAACATAAAGCGCATATTCGAGGTTGGACCTGCTTCGGCTCTGACAGGTCCTATTGAGCGCTGTGACGTTTCAACTGTGCAGAAGCACCTCAAATGCTTTGACTCAGAAGCGGGCAGGGATATGTACAGAAGCGTGTCCCTGAGACTCCTTGATACCGCTCGGAAAAAGCACCCCGAGACTGATTACAGCGAAATGGAGAGCATACTTTCCGAGTGAAAACGCCGTGACTGTTATTAAACAAATACAGCCGCCGAGTTAAAGGGACAGACCTTGTACTCGGCGGCTTTCGTGTTGATCGCTTATTTATAGGGTTCTCACACACGTATCATTACTTAGGTACGGATAAGGAGATAGGATTTTGGGGTAAACGTATATATTATTATTGGGAAGATTTTTCTGATAAGAAATATGAATACTTTTATCCATTTTTCCTACTGCTGACCATAGTTATCATAGCAGTTACCCTTCTTCTTCCGATCATATACGGCGCTATAATCAAAAGCAGAAGCTCAAGATGTAAAATTGAGCTCACCGACCAGCAGATTTTCGGCACAAAGAAAAAG
>ONNL01000194.1 GCA_900319195.1 uncultured Ruminococcus sp.
AAGTGTTGACATTACGAGGTGTCCGGTCTCGGCAGCGGTTACAGCAGCCTGAATGGTCTCGAAGTCACGCATTTCTCCTACGAGGATTACATCAGGGTCTTCACGGAGGGCAGCTCTGAGGGCGAGTGCGAAATCGGGAACATCGTCTCCGACCTCACGCTGATTGACCATGCAGCGCTTGTGCTCGTGAACATACTCGATAGGGTCTTCGATAGTGATGATATGTGCGCTCTTGTTAAGGTTTACGTAGTCTATCATACCTGCAAGAGTTGTAGATTTACCTGAACCGGTAGGACCTGTTACGAGAACGAGTCCACGGGGACGCATTGCGAAATCCGCAAGGATCGGAGGAAGTCCGAGATCCTCAAGTGTCGGGATATCGTTGCGGAGAAGTCGGATAGAGATAGCCGTATGACCTCTCTGGAAGAAGATGTTTACACGGTGACGGTAGCCGCTTCTGGTGGTGAATGAAAAGTCGGTATCCTTATGAGCCGCAACGCTTCTTGCCTGCGGTTCATTTGTCATCTGGTTGACGATGTTGAGTATTTCCTCCTCATCCATTTCGGGATACTGCGAGCGCATTGTGCGAAGAGTACCGTTAAGACGAACGACGGGGGCGATACCGTTTGTAAAATGCAAGTCCGAACAGCCGAGCAGACGGACTTCATCAAGTATCCTGTTGATTTCAATAGCCATAGCTTTATCCTCCGAATGTAATTATTATACAGTATATGTGGATTTAATGAGTTCTTCTATTGATGTTACGCCTGCCTGAACGAGCTCTGATACGTTCTCACGGAGAAGCTTGGTACCGTTTGCTCTTGCAGCAGCCTCTATCTGTTCCTTGTCGCCGCCCTTAGCGATGATCTGCGAAACATCAGAGGTACAATGGATGATCTCATGGATAGCGGTTCTTCCCTTATAGCCTGTGTTGTTGCATGAAGGACAGCCGCAGGGCTCAAATATCTCAATGGAATTCGGTATTTCCATGAGCTTGTTTTCTTCCTCGGTGGACATTCTCTTTCTCTTGCAGCTCGGGCAGAGTACCTTAACAAGTCTCTGAGCGATAACACCGATAAGTGAAGTTGCAACCATGTAGGAAGCTATACCCATATCAACGAGACGAACAACTGTCGAAGCAGCGTCGTTTGTATGAAGTGTTGAAAGAACGAGGTGTCCTGTGATAGCGGCACGAATACCGATCTCTGCTGTCTCGGCATCACGCATCTCACCGATCATGACGATATCAGGGTCCTGACGGAGAATTGAACGGAGGGCAGCCGCGAAGGTCATGCCTGCCTTTGTATTAACCTGACACTGATTGATACCGTCGATAGCCTTTTCGACAGGGTCCTCAACTGTGATAACGTTTACATTCGGCTTTGCGAGCTCACCAAGAGCTGCGTAAAGAGTGGTTGTTTTACCTGAACCGGTAGGTCCTGTTACAAGGATAACTCCGTGAGGAACACGAAGCATACTCTCGAAGAGCTGATAGTTGTAATCCGACATACCGAGGTCTGTGATCTTACGGAGAGCTATCTGACCTGTTGAAAGGATTCGGATAACTATCTTTTCACCGTGTACGGTAGGAAGTGAAGATACACGGACATCAAGTGTTGTTCCGTCAACTACCTGTGTGAAACGACCGTCCTGCGGGATACGCTTCTCAGCGATGTTCATGCCGCTGATGAGCTTGAGACGTGTTGTAAGTGCGCTGTGAACTGCACTCGAAATATTCATGAGCTCTACGAGGTCGCCGTTAACACGGATTCTGATACGTGTATAGGTCTTGAAGGGCTCGATATGGATATCGGTAGCATCCGCTCTGTACGAGTTTTCTACGATAGTAGTAGCAAGCTTAACGATAGGAGCGCTCTCAACTCTGTCCTTGGACTCCTCGTCCTCCTGATTCATGTTTCCGAGGTCGTTGAACTGGTTAACGCTGTCAATAACGCTGTCAACGTTCTGCATTGAGTAGCACTTACCAATAGCCTTGTTGATAGCAGAGGTCGTTGCAAGTACAGGGATAGTATCAAGACCTGTCTGAGCCTTGATATCCTCGAGTATAATGAAGTTTACAGGATCGTTTGTTGCGACGGTAAGACGTCTGCCCTGAATGTTGATAGCGATTACCGCGTGCTTTCTTGCAAGCGCCTCAGGGATCTTCTGAACTGCTTCAGTATTTATCTCGACATTATCGAGGTCAACGTACTGAACGTGCAGCTTTCCTGCCAGAGCCTGTGAAAACTTAACCTCTGACATAAATCCGAGTTCGACAACAACGTCACCGAACTTCTTGGCTCCATTTGACTCCTTTTGAGCCGCAAGAACCTTCTGGAGCTGTTCATCGTCGATCAGCCCCTGACGAACTAAGTAGTCGCCAATTCTCTCATTTCTCATAGCAAACCTCCGCTTTTTTATTTTTGTGAAATTACTTGAAATTTCTTTTTTATATGTTATAATGTTATTATAAACATTTTATAATCTTTTTAAGGGGGCAATACCAATGTCTGATTTTCAGAATATGCTTCATGACCCGTTCACCACATTTCAGTTCTGCGCCTTTTTCTATGCAATGACCTTTCTTTTCGGTATATGCATAGGAAGCTTTCTGAATGTCGTGATAATCAGGATACCGCGTCATGAATCACTCATCAAGCGTTCCTCACACTGCATGACCTGTGGTGCGAAGATACGTCCTATCGACATGATACCTGTTTTCAGCTGGCTTTTCCTCAGAGGAAAATGTCATAACTGCGGCGAGAAGATCTCACCGAGGTATCCGATAGTCGAAGCGCTGAACGGATCACTTTACGTTCTCACGTTCTACGTTCTTGATATTAATGCTAAAGCCATAATAACCTGCGCACTGATGTCTCTGCTTGTCGTTGTCGCCTTCATGGACTGGGACACGCTGGAGATAAGCGAGATCGTACTTGCACTCATACTTCTTCTTGCTGTTCCGCTTGCAATCTTCACAAATGATGTTTCATTGAAGAGCAGAATAATCGGAGCATTTGTCATCAGCGTACCGTTCTTCATTATCGGAGAGGTAAGCCGTGTATTCATCAGAAAGAAGTTCGGAGAAGATTTCAGAGCAATTGAGCTCGGAGATACACTTCTCATGATAGCCGCAGGTGCCGTTCTCGGAACGCGTGCTGTTATCGTTTCAGCATTAATAGGAATTGTTACAGCCGCCATAGGCGGAATAATCAACAAAGCAATTACTAAGGAATCAAAATTCGCTTTCGGACCTTTCCTTTCAATAGGGATCGCAGCCGCAATGCTCTGGGGCAATGAGATAGCTGATTGGTACGTAAAGCTTCTGACGGCTCCCGCCGTTCAGTAAAAAACAATAAAATTTACAGGCAGCAGCATTGAACTGCTGCCTGTTTTTTGTTTACATCTGATCGGGCAATGTGTAGATAAAGTAGATGCAGTCAGAATAATTCGCGTCAGTAGAAGCTACCTCGTTAAAGATAGTTGCTCTGTTCGGAAGTGACTTATAAGCATAGTCATCATGTCCGTCTTCACCGAATGTACCTGTTTCAGTGTTATCATAATGGTCAGTCGATATAGCTCCCGATTCTGTTTCCTTGTAATAAACAGGATAATAGAACTTATTTGTGACAAAAGCAGAGTTGATATTTACAAACGAGAAGTTGATGCTTGAGAGCATATAGGATGCACCCATTTTGTCGCTGCTCATATCAAATGCGCCTTCATCCTTCGGATTAACTACAACGCTCATTGAGAAGAATGCAGATGTTGTAGAGAGCTCCTTATCTGAATTATCAGAAGTGCCGTCTGAATTAATATCTACATACTGTACGTTTCCGGCTACTGACTCACAGTATCCGGGAATGAATGTAAATGCGTAGTTGTCGTAATAGCCCTTGTTGATGACCGACCTTGTCAGCTTTGTCTTTGATGCATCAAGCGAAGCAGGGGTATGGAACTCTGTCACATTTGTCTGCTTACCTGTTGCAGGGTCTATCACGGGTTCAACTCTTTTTCCTGTATCGTCGATCCTCTGGTATGAGGTACCTGCTGTAAAGGTCCATTCATATTCGTCAACAATACCGTAATTACCTGTGCCGTCATCGTCGTTTTTGACCTTCAGCATTCTTACCTTTCCTGTCAGTGGAACAGGACTACCTGATGAATTGCCTGTAACTCTGTCCTCATAGTATCTTTTAAGGAAGCTCTTTACTGCTATCTCTTCATCAGCCGTTGAGCTGTCATCGACAGCTATACTGTCTCCGTCCTCGTCTATAAGTGCACCTCTGTAGACCTCAACGTGTTCCGCATATCTGAGAGAATCCTCAAAATAGTGCTTGATATTATCAACTACAGCCGAGGATGACTCCTGTGTATTAGCGTGCTTAACGATCTTTTCAAGAGGATCAAGTGTCCTCAGTGCGCCAAACATTATAAGGGAAAAGATCGCCATTACAATTACAAGCTCAACGAGGGTGAAGCCCTTGAGATTTTTATTGTTCTTCATGATCTCCCTCCAAATCAGCTCGTTGCTTCCGTTGTTGTGGTAGCTGTTGTAGCAGGCGGATTGGTAGGCTTAGGAACATTAACGAACTTGAAGTTCCTGTTAGCAGGGTCAGAGATCACATTTCCGTCGGTATCATATTCAATGTCCGAAGGGCTCTGATAAACCTCATAAGCCGTTGCAGGAATCGTGATTGTCTGCTGTCCGCCGGTTTTATTGTATTTCACCTTGATGTTAACATCTCCGGGAGAAACCGCAATGGATGTATTCTGTGCCTCTGCAACAGGGCCCTCGTAAGCGACCTTTTTATTGAGCTCACGAGCCGACCTTGAATGCTTGTTTATCGAGGTGCCGAGTGTGAGAAGAAGCAGGGAAAGCAGTGCAAATACCAACAAAGCGATAAGGCACTCCACGAGAGTCATGCCGCCAAGCTTTTTTCTTGTTTTCTTCACGAGTCATTCCCCCTTAATTGCATACATACTGAACAGATTCATATTTATGTGCGCCCATAGCGTCACTGTAAGTCGAATGCTGTGAAGCGCTGCTGTTAGGATCCATGTAGAGAACGCCGAAGTTGTTCTGACGAGACATACCGTCAATACTGTTAAAGCTCTTTACATCGAAGCAGCCTATAATATTGATAGTATTAAGGCTTGTATTTGATACAAGAAGGTCATCATATGTTACCTTTGACGCATCAAGCATTGTAGCACCTGCATTGTTTTTGAAGTCTGTATAAGGAGCCTCAAAGTAAGCTGAAGCCTGGAAATTATTATATGCGTAGAATACAGAGTTCAATGCACCATAAATATATACATTCGGAGGATTAATGGAATTTGTTCCTATATCTGCCGAGCTGTAGATAGATATTTCTGTTCCGTTATCCTTAGCAGCCTTAAACGACTTTGTAAGGATATTTACCTTTTCAAATGTAACGTTGCCGTTGATAAAGAACTTAACATCGCCGCTCATAGTGTCGTCAATGATGAAATTCTTATCAGCACCGATAGTGCAGCCGTCTACAACTACAATGATATCATGTCCGTCGGGCTCAATAACCACATCGGAAGGAAGCGAATTAGGTGTTGTTGCTGTAAATCTTACATCATCAGTGATAGTAGCCTGCCCCGTATACAGAGGCACCTGAGAAATATCAGTATATTTGTTCTCTGATACCTTTGAGATCAATGTAGGAGTCTGTGAGAAGTTGAATGAGTTGATCTGCTCATAGATAGTCTGAACGACCTGATTGTCAATGTTAGAAGTATTATTCTTATTGAGAATTACTTCCTTGGTCGCATAGTCGGGATAAATATCGGCAGTATAATCTGTAAGCGGCTTTGTCGAAGCAGCTTCGATAGATGTAGCGGATGCCTGATCTTCAATGTAGTTTCCGGCTTCATCATACCATCCTGCCTTGTCAAGTGCCTCATCAGCTGTAACGATATTTCCGGCAGCGTCCTTATAAACCGGTATGGTCTTAGGATATTCCCATTCGCCCACGTAACCTTCAATACACTCATCTGCCTGAATGGTCACTCCGCCGCCGTCATAAAGAGTTGCAACAGCAGCTGTTTCGGGTCTCTTGAAATAATCATTAACCACTGTATTAAAGCCGTAAGCAGCTCTTGTTTCCTCTGAGATCCATGCCGTCACATTATGCTGGGTATTGTACATATCATGGTAAACATTTACATTTCTTACAGCAGCACTGACAGGAGCTTCCTCCTGAGTGTAACCGTCCTTCAGCTTATCAGCGTCGAGATAGCTGTAATTACCATTGATCTTTACTACCTTCATACTGCCGTTAGCATCATCAATGATAGAGCAATAGATCGTTCCGTTAACTGTAAGTGTTGCGTTATCCTTAAGTGTAAGTTTTCCGCCGACAACAAGATCACCGTTGACCGTAACGTCAGAGCCGATCGTTACGTTACCGGCTACTCTTAGATCCTTTGCAAAATACTTGTCATTACCGCTTCCAGCGTCGTCTATCTCAATATTTCCTCTTGAGTAAACATTACCGCCGAATGAATCATATGACAGAGTACCGTCTGCAACAGATGAAGTCCACTTCTGGAGCTTTGTTCCCTTGTTAACGATCTTTGATGTAACTCCGGGATCCATGCAGTAAATATCAGCATCAAATTCATTTTCGATAGCTGCACCGTCTATCTGCAGCGAACCGCAGAAAATGTTGAACGGAACGTTTTCATTTGTATTCTTATTTACAAGTTTCATTGTGCAGCCACAGGTAAGATTCATGTCACCGTCAACATATATATGCGGTATCTCAGCAAACTTTGTGAAATCGGAAGCGCTGAGTCTTGTGGTGTAGCATCTTACGCTGTTAAGCTGTGTTACCGAATAATCTCCCCAGATCTCAAAGCCGTCGCCGGGCTTCTGGAAGTAGAAATCCGTCTGCGTATCGGTGATGAAATTACCGTCAATGATAACGGGAGCCTGCATAACGTCGTCCGAACCGATGGTGTATGTTTCACCTGTAAGGTATCCGGGAGGTGTATCGCTTGAACGATTGTTAGAATACAGATCGGTATAGTCCTTTTCACCGGCACCCTGAATACCTAATCCGAGGTAGGTTCCGCCGAGTGCGCAGGTATGGTTACTTACCTGTGCAGCACCCTGCGAGAAGAAGCCTGCGCCGCCTGTTTTCGGAGGTGGTGCAACGGGGTCAACCATTACGTATGATGTTACAGATGTCGTTTCGCCCGAAAGCTCAACATCTGCTGTAACTGCGATTATCTTCTTTTCTACCCAAGAAAAAGTCTCGGGGTCATAAACGCGCTTTTTGCCCGAATATGAAAGCTTTGCCTGTGTGATCTTTCCCATTCCGGGGTTATCCATATCAACACCGACAACGACGGGAGCACTGCTCTCGCCTATTCCTGCTACTGCCTTTGCAAAGTCAGTATCATAGCTGACTGCTGCAAGTACGCTGTCGATTGCAGAACGTGCTGTGTACGATGCCTGCGATGATGAATACGACTTATGTGCACGGTTGTTTGCTGCAGCAGCAAGCACCAGCGCACTCGTCAGAAAAATTATCACCAAAGACAACACCGAAACAACAGTAAACAATACTGTGCCCTTTAGGGTCTTTTTAAATGATTTCATTTTTACCGCCTTTCAAGTTACAATTGTTTATAACTACTGCAGCGACCCAACAGATCAATCAACGTCTATTACAGGTTCTTCAAGTTTATACATCGAATAGAGTGTTACGACAAAAGTTGCATTGAATTCTTCATCATCAGCCCAGCCTGTCATTTCGTCAGCATCCGGGTTCTTCGGAGCAGCTGCTTCGCCCTCTGCATTTTCTTCCTCGACCTCTGAAAGCTCAACAGAATTGATAATGATCGTTGAACCGTTATCCTCGATATCCTTCATGTATTGCCAGATATCTGCCTTGGTTCCTGTTGCTGTAAATCCATACTGTGTTGACATTGCTGTCTCTGCTGTTCTCATTGAAGCTTTTGTACTTTCATCAAGCTTTTCATCTACTGCAGCCTGATATGTTCCGTTTATATCAGCTGCCGCTCTGCTTGCCTCACCGTATGTAGAGGGTGTGTAGTAATAGAACTCGATCGGAGCCTCTGCTACTTCGCCAACATCAAGAGTTGTGACCTTGAGCTTGTTCTTATCAGCATAGCTCTGCATAAAGCGGTCAAGCTCCATAGGTGTGTCGATCTCCTCGACATCAACGAACTTGTCAACTATGTTATTTGTATCTGTTACAGTCTGGCTGATAGTCTTTTTAAGAGGCTCGATCTGCTTGATCTTATCCTTGATCTGCTTCTCCTCTGTCTGCTTAGTAGCCAGTGTAGCCTTGCTCTCCTTTATTTCCTTTGACTTGGGCTTTATCATACCGAAGAAGCCTACAAGCAAAAGTACAACAGCAAGTAAAATTCCGAGAATTACTTTATCTCTGTAATTTAATTTCATCTGAATCGACCTCCCTTATTCAGCAGCTTTCGTAGTTGACTCTTCAGTTGACGGTACAGCGCTGTTCCTGCCATTCATTGTAACGTCAATTTTGAAGGTTACCTGACTGAGCTCATCGCTATCTGAAGTAACAGTAACAACATTTCCGTTTTCATCAGTTACCTGCTCTTCATTCTTTTCAGGTTCGTTAACTTCATAGCCGACATATGAAGCGCTTGTGAACATAGGTCTGTCGTCTGTCTTTGACATCTTTATCTCGAGGATAGCGTCAATAAGCTGTGAAGGAAGCTCCTGTGTGAACTTGTCGTCCTTTTCAGTCTCATCGCAGGTGAAATCAATGCTGAATGCGCCGTCGCTGTATCCTGAGAATACCACCTTAGCCGTTTTGATCTCACACTTATCCATCACATCAAGCATTGTGCTTTCAAGAGTCTCATACTGAGTTCCGTCGAAAACAGGCTTTGAATCAAAAGCGTCATGTGCATTTGAAACTATCGTGTAGTAGTTGTTTGTCTGATCCTTTACGACCAGCAGACGTTCCTGCTCACGAAGCTGCTTGTTTGTCTTAGGAGAATCGATGAACTCCTGTATCTTATTGATCTTATGCTCAAGAGCCTTTTCTCTGATGCTCTGAACGCCCCATACAGCGCCGACAATAAGTGCAGCAGCTACGATGCAGGCAAGCATTATGATATTTCCTGCATTGTCAGATCCGCCGCTCTTAACTGATCTCTTGAGAGTCGAGGCAAGGTCTGTTTCAAGGAGGTTGATCTTTTCAATATCCTTGTTACGCTTGAACATAGCACCGATAGCATTTGCATACAGTGAGAATTCAAGATTTTCGTGACCATGTATCTGCGGAGGAACATTGATGAGGCTTGTTTTAAGCTCAAGCTTTTCAAGCTCATCTGTAAGTCTTACATACTCATGAGTATCGCCGTAGAAGATAACGTTCTCGATCTGCTCGCCTGTGTTGCGGCTTCTCTGGAACTGTAACATACGGAAGATATTCTCGTTTACAGCCTCGAAAACGTAGTCCTCTGAGTTACCGTAGTCCTCAGCAGAGATAGAAGCGAAACGTGAGAATGCGAGCTGTCCTCTCTCATAGAGGTTGAGTGAGATGAAGTTGTTATCGATCTGCACTGCAAGGAGAGGCATCTTAGCTCTGATCTTTGTATCTGCAAGAAGTACCTTAGTGATACAGTTGCATCCGATCATAACCGACTTGAGTGAAACGCCGAGGAGCTTGAACACTTCCTTATAGCTGTTTACGATCTCATAGGGGCAAGCAGTAGCGAGTATCTTGTATGCAGCCTCGCCGCCGTCCTCTGTCGGTTCAGCGTCGCCTACTATAATGTATGAAACGCTGTATGAATCATCGAGGTTAAGCTCAGACTGCATCTGAAGCTTAACAGTTTTCTGAAGGTCCATGTTCTTGACCTTCGTAACGATCATTTCTCTGAATATTGTCAGGTTAGAGGAAATGCTGACGATCGCTTCCTTATCGGGCATCTTGTTCTTTTTAAGAACGCCGTTGATAAGTGTTGCAACATTAGGAACATCCTTAACGTGTCCGTTAACGATGAGTCCTTCCTCAATTCCGAGAGTAGCAGCCGAGCTGATCCTTATTTTACCGTTGCTCTCTGTTCCTTTAACAACTCGTATGTCTCTGTCAGTAATATCAAATGAAAGCATTTATCTTTTCCACCTTTCGTTTTATTCGTCTTCGATGCCTTCCATCGAACCATAGAGAGCGGGATAAACACCGCCGACAACCATACCGATGATAAGACCCATGAAGATAAGGAGCATAGGCTCAACCATACCAACAAGTCGCTGTACTGCCGAGCTTGATTCTTCCTCGTAATACTCTGCTGTTTTCTGAAGAATGGTATCAAGTGCACCTGATTCTTCTCCGACGTAGATTACAGAGCAGAACATTGATTCAAACAGCTCAGTTCTTGTGATAGCTCCCGAAAGAGTTTCACCCTGTTTTACCTCGTCAACAACATCTTCAAATTTTTTAGATATGTAAGCGTTATCAAGAACGTCTGAAGCCTTTTCAAGACATTCGACCATCGGGATACCGCTTGAATAAAGCGAAGAAAGTGTACTTGCAAAACGTCCTGTGTAGATCTTTGTAACAAGAGGACCAAATCCGGGTCCCTTGACCTTCAGCCTATCGAATTTATACCTTATGTCAGGTACCTTGAGTGCATATCTGATTCCAAAGACAAGTGCTGCAACAATAATAATGAGCAGATACCATTTTGTCTTGAGGAAGTCACTTATCGCCGCAAGTATCTTTGTGAGGAGCGGCATCTTTGAAGGATCTTCATACATAGCTATGAACGTAGGCATGATAAAGATGAAGAGGAACATAACGATAACAACGCAGAGTACCGCAAGTATGATAGGATATGTAAGAGCACCCTTGATGATGTTCTTGATCTTGTTCTGACTTGCGTAGTATTCAGACATCTTCTGCATGATAACGTCAAGCGAACCGCTCGACTCACCTGCTGAGATCATTGCAATGAGGAAATTCGGGAATGCGCTGTCGTACTTTTTCAGTGATTCCGAGAAGGATTCACCCTTTTGTACGTTTTCGTAAATGTCTACCCAAATCGCCTTCGCCTTTTCGTTTTCCTGCTCGTCTTTCATAATGTCGATAGACTTTACGAGTGTAAGACCCGAGGTAAGCATCGCGCTGAGCTGTCTGCAAATAAATGCGAGCTCAGTAATTTTAAACTTATAAGCTGTTTGTGTGTTGTCCGTCGAACTTTCCTTGTAATCCTGACAGTAAAGACCCTTTTCCTGAATTATTTTAAGGAATGCCTTTTCGTCCTCGGCATTGATAGTGCCCTTTACCTGCTTGCCCTTAGCGTCCTGGGCTACATAGGAAAACTTCTTCATAAGACCACCTCCGTAGATTAATGAATGTGCAGAATCCCTCTTAACTGCCTTAATAATTATTATAGCATTTTACAGACGATATTTCAATCGCTTTTTTCACATAAATAATCAAGCGTTTTTTATTAATATTTGCCAATAAATATACTGCTTGTAATAACTAATGACACAAAGTTGTGGATATTCTACAAAAGAGAAAATTGCCATACTCAATCCGTATAAAATTAAATATTTATGCAGATTGTTAAACCTATACAAATATTATATCACAAGACTTTCAGAAATGCAACACAAAAATGGAGATTTCAGTATTTTTTTTAGAGAATTGTTAACTATGGCAAATAGGTTAACTTGAATTTATACAATTTGACACAGTAAAGCGTTCATGTGACCGCATTACAGCAAGGAAAAGTTAAATCATCAAATCATAAGTATACATTTATATATATAATATATATGGACTATAAAAACAGACCGCCGCAGTACAAGTGCACCAAAAAGTGCTATTGCACCACAGCGGCAGTTCCGTTCAGACGAGCTTTATCGAGAATTCCTTCAGCCAGTGGTCAAGCTGTATGAAAAAGGCTATCGTTTGCGGCAGATTCATAAGCTGACCGTACCACTGTACATGGTCGGCATGGGTCAGGAGCCGCTCAAGCTCCTCACGCTTTACGAGCTGTGTCAGCACCTCCCCGTCCTCATCGAGTATCCGCCTCAGCTTCGCCGTTACAGCCTCAAGGAATGCAGGGTTGTGCGTTTTCGGATACGGGCTCTTCTTGCGCCACAAAACCTCGTCGGGAAGCCATTCCTTCATCGCCTCACGAAGCAGTCCCTTCTCGCGTCCCTGCCAGTCCTTATACTCCCACTTCACGTTGTACAGGTACTCCGCAATGCGATAATCGCAGAACGGCACACGCACCTCAAGTCCGCTGTACATACTCATTCTGTCCTTGCGGTCAAGAAGCGTCTGCATGAACCAATCAAAATTGAGTTGAGTCATCTCACGCATACGATAGTCAACATCACTGTCAGTCGCCAGTTTTTCGGCATAGTCCGCAGTTTTTCGGTAGGCGCTGTAAACATACTCCTCGGCATCTATCCTCCCCGCGTAATCATCACACAGGAACCTCTTTCGGTATGCCGTGCTCTGTGCCCACGGGAAGCCGTCTGTCATGCGAATGTCCTTGTCTCTGTACCACGGATAGCCGCCGAAGATCTCGTCCGCACACTCGCCCGACAGCGCCACTGTGCCGAACTTTTTTATCTCCCGACAGAACAGCAGCAGCGACGAATCCACATCTGCCATTCCCGGAAGTCCCCTCGCATCCACAGCCTCGTCAAGCGCGTCAACGAGCTCGGGCGTGTCGATTATGACCCAATGGTGCTCCGTCCCGAGATATTCCGCCATTTTCCTGATGTATTCGGGGTCGCTGTTCGGCTGAAAACGGCTCTTCCGGAAGTATTTCTCGTTGTCGCGGTAATCGACAGAAAACGTATCGAGCACCTTCCCCTGCCTTTTCAGCTCGGACGCCGCCACCGACGAGATTAGGCTCGAATCCAGTCCTCCCGAGAGGAAGGTACACACAGGCACGTCCGAGACGAGCTGTCGGCGGATAGAATCGAGCAGCAGCCCGCGGACGTGAGCGGCAGTCTCCTCAAATGTCTCATTCAGCTCATAGGCACGCAGCCGCCAGTAAGTACGCAGCTTCAGCCCCCCAGCCGTAAAATAGCCGCACTCCCCTGCCTTCAGTTCCTCAACTCCGCGGATAACTCCGCAGCCTGCCGTCCTACCCGGAGCCATGAGCAAGAGCTCCGCAGCACCGTTTTCGTCTATTTCATGCGGCACATCGGGGTGCTCGAGCAATGCCTGTATCTCGGAGGCAAATATCATCTTGTCACGTCCCCGAAAGAAAAACAGAGGCTTCACTCCTATCCTGTCACGCGCAAGGAATACGCGGTGCTCCGACTCGTCGTAAACGGCAAATGCGAAGATACCGTTGAAGCGCTCAACGCATTTATCTCCCCATTTTACGTAGCTTTTCAGCACGACCTCCGTATCCGAATGCGTGGCAAATTCAAAATCCGCCGCAAGCTCTCCGCGTAACTCGTCCGTGTTGTAGAGCTCGCCGTTATAGACTATCGTAAACTTTCCGCGCCTGTCCTCAAAGGTCATCGGCTGACGTCCGCCCTCAATGTCGATGACCGCAAGCCGCGCGTGTATCAGCGCCGCCTCGGGAGTTATATACATTCCGCGCTGGTCGGGACCGCGTCTCAGCAGCCTGCTCTGCATTCTTTCATATACCCCGACCCCGTTGCGCATATCCTCAATAAAGCTTATCGCTCCTGCAATTCCGCACATACTCAGCTCCACCGCTTTTTCGGCATACGGCACGCCGTATTGGGCACATCAAGCACTCTTTTCCATTATATGCCGTTTGTCTGATATTGATACAATTACGGGAATTTTTTAGTGATATTGATTATTGACATATTACATAAAAAAAGCTATAATTATATTAAGCATATGAGCATATTAACAAATTGTGAACGGAGATGAGTTGAATGAAACTGAGATTTGCAGCCGCTTTGGTATCGGGTATCATTGCGGTATCTGCTGTTACGGGAGCCGCTCCCGTGCGTTTTTCAATAACTGATTCATCTGCGGCTGACTATGCCGACGAGGGTACAAGAAGCTATGCATATACCGTCATTTCGCTAATCAACGACCAGCGCTCCGCAAACGGACTTGCTCCCCTGAAAATATCATCTCAGATAAACAGCGCCGCTGTCACCCGTGCTTATGAGCTCCCGACCGAGTTTTCGCATTACAGACCCGACGGCTCACTCTGCTTCTCAGCCGTGACCGAAATGGGTATCTCATACTACAACATCGGTGAGAATATCGCCTGCGGTCAGTCCTCTCCGCAAGAGGCAGTGAACTGCTGGATGAATTCCGACGCTCACCGCGCAAATATACTCAATCCCGATTTTGAATTTACAGGCGTAGGTGTCGTAAATTCAGGCGGTACGTACTACTGGACGCAGATGTTCATCACCTCCGACGACCTTGTCGAAGAGGGTGCGGAGCCTGCTCCCGAGCCCGAGCCCGTGGCTCCCGAGCCGCCTCCCGAAACAGAGCCTCCCGTAGTTGAAACAGCTCCTCCGACCGAACCTCCGACCACTGCACCGCCGACTACTACATCTGCTCCCGCGGTGACTACAACAACTGCTCCGCCGAAGCCGAAGGTGACATATCATTCGGACTATGTTCGCCGCGCACGCACCTATATGACCAACTATTTCAGGATAAATTTCGGCTGGGATATGTCGGATTTCTATGATGTAAACGGCTGATCCGGTCCACATAATTCCTATAAGCAAAACAGAGGGAAGTCCTTATATAAAGGGCTTCCCTCTTTGAATTTACATATTTTTCCGAAAGGCACAGCTCCAGAAGCGGTATCTCTTATTCAAAGAAATCCTTCTGACTGTAATCGCTGACACGCGCCTTGTCGCCGTAGCAGTCTATTTCTATTTCCTCACGCTTCATCAGATACCTGATAGCGACAAACAGAGCAGTAAACGAAACAGCATTCACAAGGATACTGAAATAGAGCCTTATCCCCATGAGATTGCCGAACATTCCGCCGAGTATCAAGCCGACGCAGACTATAACGACTACCTCAAAGTTCGTTTTATACGGGTCAAGACTCAAAAATGCAAAGCATATCACCGCAGATACTATGGAATGAACTATCGCAAGCGGAAGCGAATACGGGTCGTAAAAGCTGAGTACATCAAACGAATTGAGCTCGCAGTACATGAAAAACGCTTCCATGCAGATATATAAAGCAAATCCTATTTTCAGCAGTCTCCTCATGCGGACAGTTCTGACAATGAGGACTTCCGAGACAACAAGTGCCCCAAATC
Organism: uncultured Ruminococcus sp.; assembly: GCA_900319195.1. Lineage (GTDB taxonomy): Bacteria > Bacillota > Clostridia > Oscillospirales > Ruminococcaceae > Ruminococcus. The sequence continues at coordinate 15,311 of ONNL01000194.1, forward strand.
CCGAAAATTCAAGGGTATACGCCAATATCTCAAGTGCCTTTACTGCCGCACTATCGGGGTCATATACGAGGTAGTAGATATAGCAAACAAATCCAAACCCGACAAACAAGGCATTCCCGATAAGTCCGAGAAGCAGTCCTAAGTTCAGCTGTTTATGCATAAGCCGCTCCTTTAACCGAGAGCCTTGAGCGCTCTCTGTCCTATATCTTTTCTGTAATGTGCTCCCTCAAAGCTTATCTTTGAAACGCCTGCATAAGCCTTGTCAAGAGCCTGCTGTAAGGTATCGCCCTTTGCTGTGACACCGATAACACGTCCGCCGTTGGTGAGGAACTTGCCGTCGTCACTGAGCTTTGTGCCCGCATGGTATACGAAACAGCCGTCGATCTGACCCTTTTCGTCAAAGCCGTTCATCTCAATGCCCTTGGGATAGCTTACGGGATAGCCGCCGCTTGCCATAACTACGCACGCACAGCTGCCCTTGTGCCACTTGATGTCAACATCAGCAAGGGTATGATTATAAATAGCCTCGAATATCTCATAGAGGTCTGCGTCGAGCATCGGGAGAACTACCTGTGTCTCGGGGTCACCGAAGCGGCAGTTGTACTCTATGACCTTCGGTCCCTTGGGAGTTATCATGAGTCCGAAATAGAGACAACCCTCGAAGGTGCGTCCCTCTGCGTTCATGGCATTCATTGTGGGAATGAATATCTTCTCCATGCACTCCTTGGCAATGTCCTCTGTATAGTATGGATTGGGAGAAACTGTACCCATTCCGCCCGTGTTGAGTCCCATGTCTCCGTCAAGAGCACGCTTATGGTCCATTGAGGATATCATCGGAACAACAGTCTTTCCGTCAGTGAATGAGAGCACCGATACCTCGGGACCTGTAAGGAATTCCTCGATAACGATACGTGCGGAGCTCTTTCCGAATTTGAGCTCGTCTATCATCTCGTGAACAGCGTCGATAGCCTCCTGCTCATTCTGAGCAATGATAACGCCCTTGCCGAGTGCAAGACCGTCTGCCTTGATAACAGCAGGATAGCTGTTCTGCTTTTTGAGATACTCGATAGCCTTGTCGCTCTCAGTGAAAACCTCATAGAAAGCCGTGGGGATATCATACTTCTTCATGAGCTCCTTCGAGAATACCTTTGAGCCCTCGATTATAGCCGCATTCTTCTTCGGTCCGAAGGTCATGAAGCCCTCTGCCTGCAACGCGTCTACCATGCCGAGCACGAGCGGGTCATCGGGAGCAACAGCAACCATATCGGGCTTGAGCTTCTTTGCAAGCTCAACTACTCCGTCAATATCAGTCGCACCGACATTGAAGCACTCCGCATACTTTGAAATGCCTGCATTGCCGGGTGTGCAGTAAATCTTGCCGACGTGCTCGCTCTCTGCAAGCTTCATGATGATAGCGTGCTCGCGTCCGCCGCCGCCGACTACTAAAATGTTCTTTTTCATTGGTCTACTCCTCTGTATTATTGCCATGTTTTACCATGTATCTCATTTGAATTCAATGCTGTCCATAACAGGCTGGATATCGTTCATGAATTCCTCGCCGC
>ONNL01000193.1 GCA_900319195.1 uncultured Ruminococcus sp.
AGCATGAACTGCTCACTTATTATCCTGCTCATCATCAGCAGGTCGATAATGAATATCGGGACGAGGAAATACCCCGCACGAAGCGGTCTGTCCGTATAGGCGCAGATGATGAGTATCACTATATCAGAGACTGCGATACCGAAGCCGAACAGCAGTCCTCTGCGTATCAGCCTCACAGCCGCACGAGTCTTTGCCGTTATCGGCAGAGAATACGAACAGCTCAGCCAGTTCGTGTTTATGTCCGTTTTCATGACCTCGTCACCGCTGAGAGAGTCGGCAAGTCCGAACAGTGTTCCGAGCATGGCGACCATCATTATTGCCGTCTCAACAACCGCAGTCATTGCCTTTTCCGTCATCTCGGCATCGTTCTTCAAAGAATATACCGAGAACAGCATCATGACCATATATCCGAGAACGAGAATGCTCGTGATGATAATGCTCTTTCTGCATATCTTCATCTCACGGAAGAGGAGGCTTTTCAGCTTTTTATCCATTACGACCACTCCTTTTCGCCGCCGTGAACATAGAACACCATGATGTCGTCAAGTGACACAGGGTCGAGCACCATGTCCTTATACTTATAGGACGCTCTCCTGCGGTCGTTCACCATGACCTCCGTTCCGAATTCGTTCACGCGGATACTTACGATGTCCGATCTGTCTATCTCCGCAAGCTTATCACGTCCGCACCTTATAATGCCGTGGGTCTCGATTATCTCGTCCTTATAGCCAGATATGAGCAGCCTGCCGTTGTCTATGAAAGCCACGCTGTCGGCTATCTTTTCGAGGTCTGAGGTGATGTGCGAGGACATCAGTATCGAGCGCTCGCCGTTCTTTATATACTCCATGAACAAGTGTAGTATCTCGTCACGCACGACGGGGTCAAGTCCCGTTGTAGCTTCGTCCATGACAAGCAGCTCGGCATTGTGCGAGAGCGCACAGGCTATCTGGAGCTTCATCTTCATGCCCTTTGAGAACTGTCCTATCTTCTTTTTGAGCGGCAGTCCGAAGAGGTCAAGATAGCGCGAATACTCGGCATAGTCCCAGCCGTCGTATATCCCCTCGAATATCCTGCCCATGTCCCTTGCGGTGAACAGGTCGTGGAACGGCAGCTCGTCGAAAACAACGGCAATACGCTGCTTTATCTTCTGCTCATGCTTCCTGAGGTCAAGACCGAGCAGCCTTATCTCGCCCTCGTCGGTATCGGTTATCCCGAGCAGTGAACGGATAGTCGTGGTCTTGCCCGCGCCGTTCTGCCCGATAAATCCCATGACAGAGCCCTTCGGGACGTTGAGTGTAAGGCTGTCGAGGGTAAACCCCTCATAGCGCTTGGTAACGCCCTTCAGCTCGATAGCATTTTCGTATGTATTCATATTATTCCCCTCCGTTTATAAGGTCGAGCAGCTCGTGGAGCTCCTTCAATGACAGTCCTGCCTTGCGAGCCTTATCGCTTGCCTCGACGAGCAGAGCCTCGGTCTGCTTGAGCTGTTCCTCGCGGAAAAGCTCGATATTCTGCGCCTTGACAAAGCTCCCCCTGCCCGTATAGGACTCGATGAAGCCGTCGCGTTCAAGCTCCTCGTAGGCGCGTTTTGTAGTCATGAAGCTGATACGCAGCTCTACTGCAAGGTTGCGCATAGACGGCAGAGCCTCGCCCTCTCTGAGCTCGCCCTCAAGGATAAGGCTCTTTATGCGGTTGGCTATTTGCAGGTATATCGGTTCACCCGACGCATTGCTGATGTTGATGTTCATAGTGTACACTCCGTTTTGGTGATACGGTCTCAGCTATCCGGAAAGCTAAAACCGTATTAATTGTATAGTCCTTATGTATACAATTATAACACCTGTGTTACACTTTGTCAATAGGTTTTGAAAATTTATTTGGAGAACGTGAAAGGAAAATAATTGAAAAAAGTGCTTGATTATTATACATTATTGTGATATAATATAAAGTAATGCGGATTCGGCGGTCAGCTCCGCTCCGCAAATAATGCTTCACGAAAGGATGTAAAGATATGTCAGAGATCAACAACGAAATTCTGGAGATCGCTTCCCGTATCAAAGAACTCAGGGAAATTTGCGATATGACAGAGGAAGAAGTCGCAGAGCGAGTCGGTATCTCCGTTGAGACATACCGCGATTACGAAAACGGTAAGGATGATATCCCGATAGGTGTCATCTATGGAGTCGCACGAGTCCTTGGTGTAGATTCAACAGCTCTACTCACAGGCAGCGAGGCAAGAATGATAGACTACACAGTCGTGAGAAAGAACAAGGGCGTTTCCATCGAGCGTTACCCGGGCTACCGCTTCTCATCGCTCGCTATCAACTATATAAACCGCCTTATGAGCCCCATGATAGTCACCTTGAAAAAGGACGACGAGGAGCCCGAGCTCGTAACTCACGGCGGACAGGAATTCAACTACGTCCTCACAGGCAAGGTCGCAGTTACAATCGGCAGAAAGAAGATAATTCTTGAAGAGGGCGACAGCATCTACTTCAACCCCACTATCCCCCACGGACAGCGTGCTGTTGACGGCGATGCAACTTTTCTCACAGTAATAAATGAATAATCTGAAAGGACAGATACATTTTGGATAGCAAAGACTTTCTCCTCAAAAGATACCTTCCCCGTATCGAATTTGAGGGATATGAGGATTTCAAAAAGAATTACAGGGTAAATGTTCCCGAAAACTTCAACTTCGGCTATGACATCGTTGACGAATGGGCAAAGAACTTCCCCGATAAAAAGGCACTCTACTACGTTAACGACCACGACGAGCAGAAGGAATACACCTTCACCGACATCATGAAGTACTCCAACAAGACCGCTAACGCTCTTCGCGCAAAGGGCATAAAGAAGGGCGATACCGTCATCATGATGCTCAAGCAGCGCCCTGAGGTATGGTTCACCTTCGTCGCTCTCCACAAGCTCGGAGCTATAATTATCCCCGCTACCTTCCAGCTCACCACAAAGGACATCGTATACCGCTGTGAAGCCGCAGGCGCTAAGGCTATCTGCGTTGTTGACGATAAGGAGCTCCTCGACTACATAGAGGCGGCAAGACCCAAGTGCTC
>ONNL01000157.1 GCA_900319195.1 uncultured Ruminococcus sp.
ACAGCACCCCGTCCCCCCCCTTCAAAGGCTTTAATTTGAAGCAAAGCCTCACGACAAGAAATCAGAGAAAGCCTCTGTTTCAGAGAGCCACCCTCGACAAAGCGCACAAGCCTTCGTACAAGCACTATTGCCATGAACGTGATTTTGTGATACAATATAAATGTATTATCTGCTACGGGAGGAATTATTATGAAACTTATCTCATGGAACGTAAACGGCTTCCGCGCTTGTCTGCAAAAGGGCTTTGCCGATTTCTTCGCAGCCGAGGACGCTGATATATTCTGCCTTCAGGAGACAAAAATGCAGCCCGACCAAGCTGACTTTGCTCCCGAGGGTTACCACATTTATTTCCACAGCGCCGTAAAAAAGGGCTACTCGGGAACGGCTGTTTTCACGAAAAAGGAGCCTCTCAGCGTAAGCTGCGGTCTTGACGGTGCTCACACAGATGAGGGACGTGTCATTACCTGCGAGTACGAGGACTTCTACTTCGTGTGCTGCTATGTACCCAACGCTCAGCAGGAGCTGAAACGCATTGACTACCGTGAGGAATTCGAGGACGCTATGCGTGCATATCTCAGCAAGCTCGACAAGACCAAGCCTGTTGTGTACTGCGGCGACCTCAATGTTGCTCACGAGCCGATAGACCTCAAAAACGACAAGGCAAACGAGGGCAAGGCAGGCTATTCCGTGCAGGAGCGCACAAAGCTCGAGCTTCTGCTCGGTGCAGGGTTCAGCGATACGTTCAGAAAGCTCTATCCCGATAAGGTGGAGTATTCGTGGTGGTCGTACAGATCCCGTGCGCGTGAGAAGAACGCAGGCTGGCGCATAGACTATTTCATCGTCTCGGACAGGCTCATGGACAAGGTAGCGGACTCCGAGATACTCACCGATGTTATGGGCAGTGACCACTGCCCCGTAAGACTGACATTAAATACAGACTGATTTTTACACTACATAAAGGTGATCTTGATGAAGAAATTATTTGCAGGACTTCTCTGCATTTTCATGCTGCTGCCCGTGTGCGTCACGGTTGAGGGCAGCGCCGCGGACACGCTCACAGAGGTGCGCTCGGTAGTTGACGACATAACGGAATATCAGCTTTCAGCTACGGGGAGCAGCAGCGTTCAGGGGTGGATAAACGGCAGACTTACCGAGGAGGCAGGCACGCTCTCCGAGTGGTATATCATTGCGCTCAGTCAGAACGGCAGCTACGATTTCAGCAGCTACATAACCGCTCTTGAAGCATATCTCAGCTCGAACAATGTTGCGTCAGCGACCTCGCGTGAAAAGTACGCTCTTGCACTTGCCGCGTCAGGCGATACTGATAATTCCCGTATCACCGAGACCATTGACAGCTCTATCGGTCAGCAGGGCATAATGAGCACTATCTACGGACTGCACATCATCAACAACGGCTATTCTACGGCGAATTTCACGGCTGATACCGTAATTGACGAGCTCCTCTCGCTTCAGCTCTCGGACGGCGGCTGGGCGGTCATGGGAACAATGGGCGACATAGACGTTACCGCAATGGCGATACAGGCTCTCGCTCCGTATTACAGCTCCGACAGCAGCGTTAGATCCGCGGTGGACAGTGCTCTGAGCCTGCTTTCCTCACGTCAGGAGAGCAGCGGCGGATATTCGAGCTTCGGTACGGCAAATCCCGAAAGCTCCGCACAGGTAATGACTGCGCTCTCCGCTCTCGGAATAGACTTTGCTTCGGACAGCAGGTTCATAAAGGGCGGCAAGACGCTGCTTGACGGCATTTTGCAGTACAGGCTCTCAGACGGCACATTCTCTCACGTCTCGGGCGGACAGTCCAACTCCACCTCGACCATGCAGGTCTACTATTCGTTCATTTCCTATATCAGAATGCGTGAGGGCAAGTCTCCGCTCTTTGTGTTTGACAGCCTGAAACCCGAGGAGCCCGTGGTGCCTGCCACAACTCACGGCAGCACTCCGACGGAGGCACACTCACAGAGCGGTGTCCCCTCGGGGAATACCTCAGTTACGGACACGGGCAGCTCGGGCGGCACGTCAGAGCAGGGAGGAGAAGAAGGAGAGTATCGGCCTGACAGTCCGTCGGGGAATGCTTCGGAGCAGACTCACACGGCAGTCACTACCGTCAAGGGCGGCGCTAAGGTGACAGCGACAACAACAGCTTCATCGTCGGCAGTCACAACTACGGTCATGGTCACAGCAACGGGCAAGGCTCAGTCTGGGACAACATCACAGGCGAGCACGGACACTTCTTTGACGACCTCCGCAAAGACTGCGCTCTCATCCGAAGCCTCCGACAGCGGCAGCTCATCATCTTCATCAACATCGGGAGGCTACAAGATATGGGTGATATGCGGCACTGTCATAGCAGGCGGACTTGTCTGCATGGTGCTGTTTGCCGCAGGAAAAAAGAACATCAGGAACTTCATCGCCGTAGGAGCGGCA
>ONNL01000176.1 GCA_900319195.1 uncultured Ruminococcus sp.
CTTGTAAAGCGTCTGAAGAAGGCAGTTGAGAACGCTGAAAACGGCAAAGGTGCAACAGTATTTGGATACTACGTTGACGATCCTGAGAGATTTGGTATCGTTGAGTTTGACAAGAACGGCAAGGCAATCTCTATCGAGGAAAAGCCTGAAAAGCCGAAGTCTAACTACTGTGTAACTGGTCTCTACTTCTACGATGAAAAGGTAGTTGAATATGCAAAGTCGCTCAAGCCGTCCGCAAGAGGTGAGCTTGAGATAACCGACCTCAACCGCATATATCTTGAGAGCGGAAAGCTCAATGTCGAACTGCTCGGACAGGGCTTCACATGGCTCGACACCGGTACACATGAGAGCCTTGTTGAAGCTACAAACTTCGTTAAAACTATCGAAGATCATCAGCACAGAAAGATCGCTTGTCTGGAAGAGATCGCATACCTTAACGGTTGGATAAGCAGGGACGAGCTTCTTGCGGACAGCAAAGACCTCATGAAAAATCAGTACGGACGCTATCTCATGGACGTGCTGAACGGAAAATACATTGATTGACGGGCAATCTTACAATAATAAAATGAATACTGCCGAGCGGAAATCCCTCGGCAGTTTTTTAATCGGTAGCTTTGATACAAAAATTAACACTTTAGACTTGAAAAATTGGCAAAAGTGTGGTATAATCAATTATAACGATATCATATTTCCTGTTTGCAAATCGGAAATATGATACGAAGGGAGTGATAAATGAATGTTCGGGTCGGTCAAGGATACTGCTCTCATTAAGAATCTGACCCTGTTTTTTGGCGGTTTTTTGCTGTTTACTGACGTTTTCTTTCTTATCATGGGGATAATATATGATATGCCTGTCATGAGATATGTCATATATGTGAAGCTTGTCATCAACACGACAAATATCTTCCTGATACTTAAAGAGCACTACCTTCTCTCGACGGGTATCATTTACGGAGTCATTCTCGGATTCATGGTTGTCGGAGTTATCTGTACGGGCACAACTCCTGCATTTCAGCTTTATGCGCCCGGAATGCTCGTCTGTATCAGCTATAACGGGTATCTGCACAAGAGGATACTCAAAAAGGAGCTTCCGCTCGTCATGCTGATAGCTGTGCACATTCTCTGCTATATCGTCATGTATATCTATGCAGGACTTGCCGAGCCGCTTTATGATATACCGAAAAGTGCTGTCATTATCTTCGTTATTTTCAACTCAATGGCGACATTCAGTATCGTTACTATCTACGTCCTGCTTTTCCATAATGTAGCTATAAGCTCCGAGGAAAAGCTCGAAAGGACGGCATTGGTGGACAACCTCACGGGACTCTGCAACCGTCATTATCTGCTCGCCGCAATGGACAGCCTGCAAGGTGTATCCCCTGAAAATACTTGGCTCGCTATCCTTGACATTGACGATTTCAAGAAGATAAACGATACATACGGTCACAACTGCGGCGACTACACCTTGCAGACAGTGGCGGATATTTTGAAGCAGACGTGCCGCGACTGCATAATCTGCCGCTGGGGCGGAGAGGAATTCATCATTGTTTCAAACAGTCCCGAGTGCGAAACGGATATTGCAGAGCAGCTGCGGAAGAATATAGCCGCCGAGAGCTTCCGCTTTGAAAAGTACAGCTTTAAGGTGACTGTCACTATTGGCGTCAGCTTCTACGACAGCACCCTTACCAATGACCAGTGGATATCGAAGTCGGACGAAAAGCTGTATTTCGGAAAGAAAAACGGCAAGAACCGCGTCGTGATATAATGGGACATTTCCCATGCAATAAATAACCATGAAAGGAATCATGATATGAAAACTTTAGTCATTTATTTCAGCGCAGAATCGGGTAAAACAAAGGCAATAGCAGGGGAGCTCTCCAAAAAGCTCTCCGCGGATATTTTTGAGATAGTACCCGAAAAGCCTTACACTCCCGCTGACCTTAACTGGAAAAATCCGCTTGCAAGGTGCAACCGCGAGAAGATAGGCAAAAAGGACGTGCCGATCAGCAAGAAGGTCGAAAACTGGGACGAGTATGACACGATATACCTCGGATTTCCTATCTGGTACTACGGTGCTCCGAATGTGGTCAATACCTTCTGTAAGGACTACGACTGGAACGGTAAGACCCTCCGTATTTTTGCTACCTCGGGCGGAAGCGGCATTGGCAAGACCGCGGATAAGTTGAAGGACTACGTCAAGGGCGCAAATATCGTCAACGCTGAAAGAGTTACCTCTGTGTCCGAAATTAGCGTCTGAAGCTTATATGCAGTTTTTCGAGGGAAACCCGTTTGAGACAAATGGTTTCGCTAACAGCGACC
>ONNL01000158.1 GCA_900319195.1 uncultured Ruminococcus sp.
AAACCTGTTTGATTAAAGAAAAATCAGATAGGTGCTGTAGATGTTAGGAAAGCTGTTGCAGGCGGGCTTTCGCCCGGCAAGGCAGCTCGACGACACAGATACAGTGCATAGCTGTTTTTTCTCAGAAGAGGTTTTTAGAGGTGCCCTATAGGCATTTGCCGCTAAGTACGGCGGCTCACGAATTTTTAGGAGGGATCATATGAGGATACTTGTTGTTGAAGACGAGGTACAGCTTGCGGACGCTCTTGCGGAAATACTCAAGCGCAACAAATACAACGTGGATACCGACTACGAAGGGATAGGCGGTCTTGATGACGCTCTGACAGGTGTTTACGACTGCATAATCCTCGACATAATGCTGCCCGGTATGAACGGCATAGAGATACTGAGAAATCTCAGAAAGGAAAAGATAAACACACCCGTGCTCCTGCTTACTGCAAGGAGCGAGGTCGAGGACAAGATAAACGGTCTCGACTGCGGTGCGGACGACTATCTCACGAAGCCTTTCGTCACAGGCGAGCTGCTCGCCCGTGTACGTGCGCTCACAAGACGCAAGGGCAGTGAGATGATAGACGAGAACAAGCTCGAATTCAAGGGACTTGAGCTCAACAAGAGCACCTGCACGGTGCTGTATGAGAGCAACGACGTGAAGCTCAGCCTGAAGGAATATCAGATAATGGAGCTGCTCATCACCAATCCCCGCCAGATACTCCCCAAGGAGCGTATCATCGAGAAAATATGGGGATATGAGAGCGATGTCGAATACAACAACATAGAGGTATACATATCATTCCTGAGAAAGAAGCTCTCCGTTATATCCGCTCCCGTACAGATAAAGACTGCACGCGGAATCGGCTATTCGCTTGAATAAGGGGGACCTCTGCTATGTTCAGAAAAGCTCAGTTAAGGCTTTTTGGCATTATAACAGGCATACTCGTGATAGTATTTGCGGCGGTGCTCGTTGCGGTCAATGTCATTACAAAGACCGTCTCACAGCGGCAATCCATGAAGGTGCTCGAGGAGATAGCTCAGGGCGTTGAGTATGACGACAACACCTCGACGTTCACCTTTATCCGCGATAAGAATCACCGCAATGACCCGTTTAATGATATGCCGCCCGAGAAGCCGACAGGTGACCCCGGGAATGACGGTCCTTATCAGAAGGAGGACCACACCAAGAGCACTGACGCGACTACCAAGGAAGAAAAGCGATCCGACGCGACGACTAAAAATCAGCCAAAGACCGACGCTTCTACGGGAGCTCCCTCTGACCCGCCGACAGCTCAGCCCGATACGGAGGGTTCTCCGACGGAGAACAGCGCGACAGAGGCTCCGCAGCAGAATGACACTCAGGCTCCACAGACAGATGCTCCCACTCAGCAGCAACAGCAGAAAACAGAACAGCCTACTGAAGCACCAAAGGAGACACAGGATCAGCAGCCCGCAACAGTTCCTCCTGTCGAGCCGCCTACAATGCCGCAGTGGCCGCCGTATGAGCCGCCCGAAAGACCTGATGACTGGGGCGACCGTCCTCCGCATGACGACCCGTTCGGACCGAGACGCTGGAGCGATTATTCCTATAACTTCTATTCGGACGATGTGGACATTGAGGACGACGAGGCAGACGAGGAGTATTACAGCAACGAGCTCCCCTGCTATATGCAGCCGTGGTACAGGTACAGCGAGAAAGGTACTGATGAAGCGTATCAGTCCGAGGAGAACACGGAGACTGCTTACGACAACGAGCCCGAGCTCGAGGATACAGCCGACACTGACATATATGACGGGCAGATAGTCCAGCTTGCCGCGACAACTACCGCACCGCCCGAGAAGAATAACAACCATGACGGCTATGGCGATATGGGAATGATGCAGCATCCTATGGGCGAGGAAGTCCCGAAGTCACTCGGCTCTATCGACTTCTTCATAGTAATGGCTGACGAAAACGGTCAGTATCTCTCACAGCTCAATAACGACGACCTCGACCAGAGCGTCGCACAGCAGTACATCGACGCTATTCTCAAGGAGGACGCCGAGAGCGGCATGGTGAACAATTATCAGTTCTACCGACTTGGCAAGGACAACGGCACTCTCATGGTGTTCACTGACAAGACAGGCGAGCTTGCCATGCTCAAACAGCTCTTCCGCACGACAGTTATCATCGGTATCATAAGCCTTGTAGTGCTCTCAGCTGTTGCGTATTTCATCAGTCTGAAAATAATGCAGCCGCTCAAGACGGCATTCGTAAAGCAGAAGCAGTTCATATCCGACGCGAGCCACGAGCTCAAGACTCCGCTCACAGTAATTTCTGCAAACGCGGACGTGCTCTCGGGCGAGATAGGCGATAACAAATGGCTGCAATACATCAAGTCGCAGACGGAAAAAATGAACCTGCTCGTCAACGACCTGCTGAACCTGACAAGGCTTGAAAACAACACGAGCCAGTTCGAGCGCACGGATTTCGACCTCAGCAAAGCGATAAACAACACTGCGCTCCCGTTCGAGTGCAGGGCATTTGAGACGCATAAGAAGTTTGAGCTTCACGTCGAGGACGGCATAACCGTAAACGGCAGCGAGCGCCATATCAAGCAGATGGCAGCGATATTCATTGACAATGCGCTTAAATACTCCAATGAGAACGGCACTGTTATCATAACCCTCAAAAAGCTCGGGGACAAGAAGGTGTTCTCCGTCTATAATACGGGTACAGGTATCCGCGACGACGAAAAGGAGAAGATATTCGAGCGCTTCTACCGCAGCGACGACTCTCGTACACATCAGAATGAGGGGGGCTACGGTCTCGGACTCCCGATTGCGAAGTCCATAATTGATAAGCATAAATTCAAGCTCAGCATTGAAAACGTTGA
>ONNL01000170.1 GCA_900319195.1 uncultured Ruminococcus sp.
GAATCCCACCCATGCAAGAGTAATGAGCGAAAGAAATGCCCATGCAATATCTTTGAAGCCGTGCTTTTTTGTATCGTTTACCGAATTATTCTCGGACATCAATATTTCACCCCAATAAATAAACGTAGTTTTGTTTTCATGTCAAATATCAAGAACTCTTCCGTGTCTTGCCGCCTGTTTTACAGGCTTGGAGCAAGTGATGAGAGGTCTGAGCTTAACTGCGATATGCGGCTTTGCTCCGATACAGGATATGAACTTGTCGGTATCAGGAAATCCGCCGAAGCTGCCGCGGTACTCCATTGCCTTGTCAGCTTCATCAGCTGAAACTCCCGGGAGCATCATTAGTTCCTCAGAAGTGCAGGTGTTTATATCGACAAGACCTCCCGACGAGTTTGAAGCAAGCGACGATTCGGCTGCAACGCCTGATTGTGCACTTCCGCTCTCCGCAGATATTATGTCAAGTGTCCTTTTAACCGACTCCGCAGGTGTTGTCGGCATAGATGCAGGAGGCGGCACTTCAAGCTGCTCGGGCATATTCGGCTCTATCTGCCTCGGAGCTATTCCCAATTCGCGCTCAACACTGCTTCGCATCTGATGATACTGTGTATCATCAGTGACCTCCATATTATCGAGGATAACATCAAGTCTCAACAAATAATCGTTTCTAACGATAAGGCTGTGCGTAATGCCTATCCACCAATATCCTATTACGGATAAACCTATGACACCATCACTTGCAGGCGCTGATATAAGATAAATCAGAAAAAAGAAAACCAACAAATAGACAATACCGTATATCTTCCATTTTTTACATTTTCCCTTCGATCCGATATACAGAAAGCCGCCCCACGGAAAATAAATAAACGGCAGGATGATCCATAGTGAATTGACGAGCTTCCAGCCAATGCTTCTATTCAGTTTTTTTGAACTGAGAAAATCAGACATTATAATTCTCCAGTGTATCATTATTTACAGTCTCGGCAGACTGTGTCAGTACCGACTCCGTTTCGAGAAATTCCTTTGTATATTCAGAATCAACTATCTGTGCTTTTGTCAGCTTTTCAAAGGTATCAAGATACTTTTCACAGGCGCTGCCCTTTACGCCGAGAGTCTTTGTCTCGATCTTTCCGTCGGGATATATCCTTATCTGAAGTTTTTTCATTAACGTGCACCCTTCTCCCTATTTAATATATACATATATTGTAGCATATTACACTCATATTGTCAATATAGTGCATCCCCCATATAAAAAATTGTTTACCAAGTGCAATTTGCTATTGACAAATCATGATAGATGATATATAATGTATTCATAACCTTATCAAGAGTGGCTGAGGAAACAGGTCCTATGACGCCCGACAACCTGACCGACCTTTCGGGAAAGGTGTTAAATCCTGCGGTTTTTAACCGAAAGATGAGGAATATCAGTAGTCATTCTGCGTTCCGCTATCGGAGCGCTTTTTTATTTCCGAGAGGAAATGGATTTTCAAGGAGGTCAAATCAAATGAGCAAAAACTTTTTCACCTCAGAGTCAGTAACCGAAGGACATCCTGATAAGATCTGCGACCAGATCTCTGACGCTGTCCTTGACGCGATTCTCGAACAGGATAAAACAGGACGTGTTGCCTGTGAGACCTGCGTTACAACGGGTATGGTGCTCTGCATGGGCGAAATTTCAACAACAGCACGAGTTGATATACCTAAGATCGCACGTCAGGTAATTATCGACATCGGCTATGACCGCGCTAAATACGGCTTCGACGGTCACACCTGTGCTGTTCTTACAAGTATAGATGAGCAGTCACCTGATATTGCAATGGGCGTAAATGAGGCATTTGAATACAGAGAGGAAAACAACGAGGACGACGGTCTCTCAAATGGTGCAGGCGATCAGGGTATCATGTTCGGTTATGCCTGCAATGAGACTCCCGAGCTCATGCCGCTCCCAATATCGCTCGCTCATAAGCTGTCACTCAAGCTTACAGAAGTAAGAAAGGACGGTACTCTCCGTTACCTTCGTCCCGACGGAAAGTCCCAGGTAACTGTTGAGTATGACGACGGCAAGCCCGTAAGAGTTGACGCTGTTGTTGTCTCCTCACAGCACTCCGCGGATATTTCCCTCGAACAGCTCAGAAACGACATCGAGGAATTTGTGATAAAGGCAGTTATCCCTGCTGGACTCATGGACGAGAATACAAAAATATTCATCAATCCTACGGGACGCTTCGTAGTAGGCGGTCCTCAAGGCGACAGCGGTCTCACAGGACGTAAGATAATCGTTGATACATACGGCGGATATTCACGTCACGGCGGCGGAGCATTCAGCGGAAAGGATCCGACAAAGGTTGACCGCTCGGCAGCTTATGCAGCTCGATATATCGCTAAGAACATCGTTGCCGCAGGACTTGCTGACAAGTGCGAGATACAGCTCTCATACGCTATCGGCGTAGCAAAGCCCGTTTCAATACTCGTTGATACATTCGGCACAGGAAAGGTATCTGACGACAAGCTCTCAGAGGCAGTTGAAAAGATATTTGACCTTCGTCCTGCTGCTATAATCAAGATGCTCGACCTCCGCAAGCCGCAGTACAGAAAGCTTGCAGCATACGGACACATGGGACGCGAGGACCTCGGTGTAGCATGGGAAAAGACAGACAAGACAGAAGCACTCAAGGCTGCTGTAAAATAAAAATGAGCCGAAGAACGAATTGTTCTTCGGCTTTTTTATGCGCGATAATTTAAATTTTATGTCAGGCTTCAAAGCTGAAAGCACCGTTATTTCGCATTGAAAAAGTGCTGTCTCCATTGCAGATAATTACATCTGTCAGCTTTATCTTGAAATTTGCAAGCAGCTCCGCTATACGCTTCGTTATTACGAAATCCTCGGA